>NZ_QTVP01000015.1:0-57802 GCF_003460645.1 Faecalibacterium sp. OF04-11AC
GGCGGAGGCCCAGCGGGGCATGGCGGCGCAGGCGGGCCAGGTCATCGGCCAGGCCCACGGCCCCAAAGGCCAGCGCCCCAAACAGCGCGATGCGGCGCAGGCGGGCCAGGTCATCGGCCAGGCCCACGGCCCCAAAGGCCAGCGCCCCAAACAGCGCGATGAGGAGCCGGGTGGTCCACAGGCCCTCATCCCCCAGCAGGGCAGGCTCTGCCACGCAGGCGGCCGTCCAGCCCACGCCCACCGCTGCCAGCGTGCCCACCATGAGGCAGAGGCCCCCCATGGTCGGGGTGGCCGGGGGCGGCAGGTCGTCCGGGTCGCTGTCCGGCTGCAGCTGAGAGGTCTGCGGTGCCTCGGGCTCCTGCCCGGGGCCGAACGCCCGGAGCAGCGGCACCATGAAATTCCCGAGCGCCGCCGTGAGGAAGAACCCCAGCGTTGAGGCGACGATCAAGGCAAAACGGATCATTTTTGTATTACTCCAATTGATATTTCTTTTTATTTTTGCTCATTGTAAAAGATTTCGAGCACTTTTTCCAGCGCCATGCCCCGGCTGGCCTTGACCAGCAGCGCGTCGCCGGGCTGCATCCGGGCCAGCAGCAGTTCTGCCGCCTCCCGGTAGGTATCCACATGGCGGGCCTCCACCCCGGCAGCCGCGGCAGCCTGGGCCGTGCGTTTCGCCTCCGGGCCATAGGCCACGAGGAAGTCCACGCCGTATTCCGCAGCCTGTTTGCCCACCGTCTCATGGGCTTCCGGGCTGATCTCGCCCAGCTCCAGCATATCGCCCAGCAGGGCAAAGCGGCGCTTGCAGGGGTACTCTTTGAACATGGCCAGGGCCGCTTTCATGCTGTCGGGGTTGGCGTTGTAACAGTCCTCGATGACATCCACGCCCTTGCTGTGGACCACTTTCTGGCGCATCCCGGTCTGCTGGAACTGGCTCAGCCCCGCAATGACCCGCTTGGCGTTCAGGCCCAGCCGGGTGGCGGCGGCGTAAGCCGCCAGCGCGTTGGCCACATTGTGGCGGCCCATGGCCGGGATGTGCACCTCGGTGGTGTCTTCCTCCCGGTCTTCCAGCGTAAAGGTCATGCCGTCGTTCTCCTGCCGGATGTTCAGGGCGCAGACGTCCGCGTTCTCATCCCCCAGGCTGAACCAGACCGGGTGGACATGCTCCGGCAGCTTCGCGGCCCGCAGGAACGGGTCATCCCCGTTGAGCACCAGCGGGGCACCGTTGGGCAGGCCCTCGCAGATCTCCAGCTTGGCCTTGCAGATATTCTCCTGGCTGCCCAGGTTGCCAATGTGCGACACACCGATGCAGGTGATGATGCCCACATCCGGGCGGGCGCAGCGGCTCAGCCGCTCGATCTCGCCCCGGTGGCTCATGCCCATCTCCACCACCGCGTACTCCGTCTCTTTGCCGATGCGGAACATGGTGCGGGGCAGGCCCAGCTCGTTGTTCTGGTTGCCCTCGGTCTTGATGGTATTGCCAAAGCCCGCAATGGCGGCGTAGGTCATCTGTTTGGTAGTGGTCTTGCCCACGCTGCCCGTCACGCCCACTACCTTGGGGAAAACTGGCGGCGGTAGTTGGCACCCATCATCATCATGGCGCGGTAGCTGTCCGGGCAGAGGAAACACTTCCCCGCCGGGACATCTTTCACCGGGTGGTTGAGGACGACATATTCGGCCCCTTCTTCCAGTGCTTTGGCCGCGAAATCGTGGCCGTCAAATTTTTCACCGGGGAACGCCACAAAGATGCACCCGGGGCGCACCTCGCGGCTGTCGGTGGTCACAAGGTCGATGGCTGCCTCATCGGCAAAGCCTCCGGGGCCAGGCCTTTTAAAAGAACGCTTGCACTGATTTTATCCATAATGCTTCTCCTGTCTAAACCTCTCAGTCTCGCTATCGCTCGACAGCCGTTCCCCTTTCGGCACTTGCGTCGCCACCCTGCCCCGGCGGGAGTCTTTCCTACCAGGGGAGCCCTTGGCAAAGAGAGTTTGTTTTCGATAAAACGAATTTAATTTGCTGGAAAACGTACCGGACTGCCAAAGCCTCTCCTGACAGGAGAGGTGTCATCGAGCGAAGCGTGGATGACGGAGAGGTTTTATCCACAAATAATTGTAACGATGGTACCACGCTGGACGCTGGTGCCGGGGGCCTCGCTCTGGCTCTGGACCAGACCGTTGGCATCGCCTTCCACCGTGCAGTTCAGGCCCGCTGCCGCCAGCATCTGGCGGGCAAACTCAGCACTTTTGCCGCTGACATCCGGCACCTCGGTGTGGCTGCCCTCGTAAGTGTCCGTGTACAGGTAGATGGTGGTGCCGTAGGGCACCTCGGCCCCGGCGCGGGGATACTGGTAAGTGACCACGGCGGCGGTCTGGTCGGAGCTGCTCTCCATGAGCTGATGCTTGAGGCCCTTGATGTTCAGGGAGACCTGTGCGTTGCTCCACTCCTGCCCGATGAGGTTGGGCACCTTGTAGCTGGTCTGGCCGCGGTCCACGCCGTCGGTCGCAAGGCCCAAGTAGGGGGCCACCTCACTGATGATGTTGCCCACCACAGGCGCCGCCAGAATGGAGGAGTAGTCCGTCCTGGCGTTGTTGGGGTCGTCCAGCATGACGTAGACCAGAATCTCCGGATCATTCGCAGGGAGAACCGCCGCAAAGGAGGCCACTTTCTTGTAGTCGCCGTCGGCGCGGCGGTCCATGTTCAGCTGCTCGGACGTACCGGACTTGCCGCCGATGCGGTAGCCCGCCACGTAGGCGCGGCCGCCGCCGCCCTGCGTGCCGTCCGCCACTTCGTATTCCATGATCTGGCGGATGGCGTCGCTGGCGCTCTCGCTGATGACCTGACGGCGGATGTTGGAACCGATCTCCTGAATGACGTTGCCGTTCTGGTCGGTGATCTTATCCACCACATGGGGGGTGACGAGGTAGCCGCCGTTGACGGCTGCCGAAATGGCGGTGCAGACCTGCAGCGGCGTGACCGCCATGGCCTGACCGAACGCCGAGGAAGCGAGCTGGACTTCGCCCAGCTGGCTGGCGTTGTAGTACTGCATAAAGTTGGTCTCGTTGGGCAGGTCCACACCCGTCCGCTCGGTGAAACCGAACGCGTCAAAGTAATCGTAGAAGAGGCTGGAACCCACCCGCTGGCCCAGCTGGATGAAATAGATGTTGCAGCTATTCCGCAGAGCCATGGCCAGATTCTGCACGCCATGGGCCTTTTTGCCGGCGCAGTGGTAGGTCTGCTTGGCAATGGTGTAGGCACCGGAGCAGTTCAGGGTGGTGTTGAGGGTGGCATGGCCGGAGTCCAGCCCCATGGCCGCCGTGATGACCTTAAAGACGCTTCCGGGGTAGTACAGCTCAGTGATGGTCTTGTTCTTCCACTGGATGTCACGGTAATAGCCCGAGTAATCGCCTTCCGGGTCCAGGATCTTATTGCCCCGCTCATCGGTGATGTAGTTGCCATTCTCATCTTTTTGATAGATGCCGTAGAGCTCCGGCTCCGCGTGGACCAGTTCATCCAGATAAGTCAGGTTCTGGCTGTAATCCAGCGGGTTATTGGGGTCAAAATCCGGCTTGGAGGCCATGGCCAGAATGGCACCCGTCTTGACGTTCATCACGATGGCGGCACCACGGTTCTCGACATTGTTGGCTTTGATGGCCTCGTTCAGATACCGCTCCACCACTTCCTGGATATTGACATCCAGCGAGAGAACAAGGTTGGAGCCGTCCTTGGCTTCGTAAGTGGTGGCGTTCTCGTCGGCAATGGCGTTGCCATAGGCATTGCGGAGAGTGATGGTGCGGCCATTCACACCGGCCAGCGTGGATTCATAGGATTTTTCGAGGCCATAAGTACCGTAGCCGTCGGCATCGCAGAAGCCCAGCACCGAGGCCGCAAAGGCACCATAGGGGTAATCCCGCTGGAAGCTCTTGGTGGAGGAGACAGAGACGCGGCCCTTGCGGATGCCTTTTTCGGCGTTGGCTTTTTTGTGGGCCTTGTTGTACTCCGAGACGTATTTTTCAATGGAGAGCTTGACGGCGTTGTTGACCTTGGTGGCCAGCACCTGATAGGATGAATCGTTTTGGGAGAGGGCGTCGTACACCGTCTGATACTGGGTCTTGTAGGCTTCAGAAGAAGGATCCACGCTGTCCAGCGCCGCGCCATCGCCCGAGAGCAGCCGCAGGGTGATCTGGGTGCTCACCTCATTGAGAGCAGCGGGGTCGATGGTCTTGGTCACCACCTTGGTGTCGTCGTCCGTCTGGCTGGTGAAGAGAGCGCTGCTGTAGCTGGGGTCGGCCCAGATGGTCCATACCACGCTGGTGGATGCCAGCGTGATGCCCGAGGTATCGTAGATCTCGCCGCGGGTAGCCTGAATCGTGCTGTCCAGCAGCTGCTGCTGGGCGGCGTACTGGCGGTACCGGGCACCATCCCGGATCTGGATGTCATATAGGCTGTGGATGACGATGGCCGCCGCCGCCACAACAAAAAAGACCGCCGCGCCGAAGCTGAAATGCCGCAGCGTTGCGCCAAGACGCTCGTGCGGGTCGCTGCGGCGCAGACGGTAGTAGATTTTTTTATGGTTCTTGGGGGATTCTTGCATTGCGTACTCCTGCAGAAACCGAAAAAGCGTGCACTGCCGCACGCTTTCCCGTCATTTCGTTTTATTTTGCCTGGTTGACCGCGCCAATGATGGTCATGGCACCATCGTGCAGAAAATCCGTCCACTGGTGGACTGCCGATTCTTTCCGCACCAGCACGCTGCCCGCATCCAGCCGGATGTAGGTGATCTGGCTCTGGTCGATCTTCATGAGGCCAAGGCGGCTGGCCGCTTCCTCCACACTGGTGATGTTCGTTTTGCTGTTCAGGGCACTGTTGTAGTATGTATACTGACTCTGCTCGCTCACCAGCTGCGCTTTGGCATCCTGGATCTGGTCGTTGAGTTCCACCAGCTGGGCTTCGCTCCACAGCAGGCTGACCGCAAAACCCACCATCAGCGCCACCGAGATGAGCTGGATGGCGTGCTGCATGGCAGCCTGGAACGGGGTAAGGCGCCGCTTGCCGCCTTTTTCCACCCGCAGAGGGACGTTCTTCCGCGTCTGCGGTGCTCTTCTGCGGCGCACCGCGTTCATATCATATGCTGCCTGGCCCATGGTAGGTCTCCTCCTCACTCAGATGCCGTAACGCATTCAAATTTTTTCCAGTACCCGCAGATGGGCGGAACGGCTGCGCCGGTTTTCTTCCAGCTCCCGCGTGTTCGCCTCAATGGGTTTGCGGGTGATGAGCTTCGCCTTGGCTTTGCCGCCGCAGACACAGACCGGGAACTCCGGCGGGCAGGTGCAGGCAGTGGACCAGCGGCGGAACTTGTTCTTTACCAGCCGGTCTTCCAGCGAGTGGAATGTGATGACACACAGCCGCCCGCCCGGGGCAAGATGCTCAAAAATGGTGTCCAGCCCCTCCTCCAGAGCGTCCAGCTCGTGGTTGACCGCAATGCGCAGCGCCTGGAACGTGCGCCGCGAGGGGTTTTTGTTTTTGCGCCGCTCCGCAGGCGGCATGGCACTGGCCACGATATCGGCCAGCTGAAGCGTTGTTTCAATGGGGGCCGTCTCCCGTGCCTCCACGATCTTGCCCGCGATCTGCCAGGCAAAGGGTTCCTCGCCGTAATCGCGCAGGATGCGGGCCAGCTCTTCCCGGCTCTCGGTGTTCACGAGGTCGGCGGCGGTCTCGCCCTCCTGGCTCATCCGCATGTCCAGCGGGGCGTCCGCCCGGTACGAAAAGCCCCGGGCCGCGTCGTCCAGCTGGTGGCTGGAAACGCCCAGGTCCAGCAGCGCGCCATTGATCTTCTCAATGCCCAGCTGCTCCAGAGCTTGTCCGGCATAGCGGAAGTTGATCTGTACCACCGTGGCAGGCAGGCCCGCCAGCCGCGCCCGGGCGGTCTGTACCGCGTCCGGGTCCTGGTCCAGCGAGATGAGCCGCCCGCCCTTTGCGCCGTCCAGCCGGAGGGCGATCTGCCGGGAGTGTCCCGCGCCGCCCGCCGTGCCGTCCAAGTAAGTGCCTGCCGGGTCGATGGCAAGCCCGTCCAGGCACTCGTTCAGCAGCACAGGGATATGCTCAAACGAGGCCGGGTCAAAGGCTTGCGGGTTGGTTTGTGGTTCCACAGGGCCCAGCCTCCTTTCAAATGTCTCAAAATTGGGATGCTGTCAGGCTGGAAGCGTTGGAATTTTGCACCATTCTTCCGCTCCCACTGATACAAGTTTATTTTAACAAATCAAGCCCCCGATTGCAAGGATTTTCCGCTTGCCAAATGTGACAAAAAATGCCCCTGTGAGCCGTCATTTTTGCTCACAGGGGCCGCGGAAGCGAGACACTCCGTTTTCGGGGTCGATTTTGCCCGCCGAATTTCTCTGGTCACAGGGTGGTTTTGCGGGGTGACTGGCGCAGGTTTGCCCGCACGCTCTTGACCTGGGCGGCATTTTCCGCCATGGTCTCCTCGGTGGTCTTGAGCATATTGTCACAGTAGTCCGTCACGGTCTGGCGGACGGTGCGGGCCTCGGTCTGGGCGGCAGAGACGATCTCGGAAGCGCGCTGCTGCGCCGCTTTTACGATCTCCGCCTCACTGACCAGGATGCGGGCACGCTCCTCCGCCTTTTTCACGATGGCCTGTGCCTGCGCGTTGGCCGATTCAATCAGCTGGGCGCGGTCGCTGACGATGGACTGGGCCTGCCGCAGCTCCACCGGGAGGTTCGAGCGGACCTCGTCCAGATAGTCCCGAATTTGTTCCACGTCCACAATGCGTTTGCCGCCCGAAAGGGGCATTCCGGCGCTCTCTTCCAGCGCGTCCTCAATGGTATCCAGAAGCTCGTTTACGTTCATTCTTCCACTCCTCCGGTTTCTTCCTCGGCAGCCATGGGTTTGGTGTACTTCCACAGCAGCACCTTGCCGTATTTATACTGCTTTTTGAGGGTCAGGCTGCCCACCTCGGCAGGCAGCACCAGGCCCGTCTCACTTTCGCACAGGACGATGCCGCCGGGTGCCACGCGTTTCTCCACGCCGGGCAGGATCTTTTCCAGCGTACCACCCCGGAACGGCGGGTCCAGCAGAACCAGGTCGAACTGCTCATGGCAGGCCGAGAGGTAGCGGGCCGCCTCGCCGATGTTGACCCGGCTGCGGTCAAACACGCCGCAGTTTTTGCAGTTTTTCATCACGATGTTCACGGCGTCGCGGTTCTCATCCAGAAAAACGCAGCGGGCCGCCCCGCGGGAAAGGGCCTCGATGCCCAGCTGGCCGCTGCCAGCGTACAGGTCCAGCACCCGGGCGCCGGGCAGATCAAATTGGACGATGCTGAACATGGCCTCCTTGACCTGATCGAGGGTGGGGCGGGTCACGTCGGTGCCGGGCAGTGCTTCCAGCCGTCTGCCCCGGGCTTCTCCTGCAATTACGCGCATGTTTGGCCTCCTTTAAAGCTCTTGTTTTCGTAACTTTATATTAAAGTCAAATCCCCGTGCTTTGTCAAGTAGCTGCGTTGCACTCCGGGCTGTTTTGTGCTAAAATCAGGCCAGAACGCGCCGGAACTTCCGCGCGGCGCACAAAGGAGAGTATTTGTTATGCATGTTCTGCTCATCAACGGCAGTCCCCACGAAAAGGGCTGCACTTACACCGCCCTCAGCCTGGTGGCCGGGGAGCTCAACGCCGCCGGCATCACCACTGAGATCTTGAATGTCGGCACCAAGCCCGTGGGCGGCTGCATCGGCTGCGGCGGCTGTGCCAAGGGCAATGGCTGCGTGTTTGGCGGCGTGGTCAACGAGGCCATCGAGAAGCCCGGACCGCCGACGCCTTTGTCTTCGGTACCCCGGTGCACTACGCTTCCGCCTCCGGCAACATGACCAGCTTCCTGGACCGTCTGGCCTACGCGGGCGGCAAGTATCTGGCCTATAAGCCCGCCGCCATCTGCGCTTCCGCCCGCCGGGCCGGCACCACCTCCGCGCTGGATCAGCTGGTCAAGTACCCGGAGTTCTTCCACATGCCGCTGGTGAGCGGCTCCTACTGGCCCATGGTGCACGGCTCCAACCCCGAACAGGTTTTGCAGGATGAAGAGGGCTGCGCCGTGATGAAAGAGCTGGGCCGGAACATGGCCTGGCTGCTCCAGTGCATCGAGGCAGGCAAGGCCGCCGGGATCTCCCACCCGGAGAACCCCCGCCGCCCCATGACCAATTTTATTCGATAATTTTCCCATGAAAGCACCGAAATTGCACTTCGGTGCTTTTTTCGTTCATAACTTTGTGGTAGCATAGGAGGAGAATGTTGATTCACCGAGGGAGAGAACGGCGATGGAACACTACGATTGGAACGACGGCTGGCTGTTTGCCCCCGTCTTTACCCCCGCACTCGTACAGCCGGACCGCGCGGAAGAGCTGACCCCCGTGCGCGTCCCGCACACGGTCAAGCCCCTGCCCTACAACTACTGCAACGAGAACGATTGCCAGCGGCTTTCCGGCTACCGGAAAGAGTTTTTCGCGCCCAAGGAGTGGGAGGGCCGCACGGTCCTGCTCACGTTCGGGGCAGTGGCCCACGACGCCACCGTTTTCTGCAACGGGCGGCGGATGTTCCACCACGGCTGCGGCTACACTGCTTTTACGGTCGATCTGACCGCCGCTCTCCGGCTGGGCCAGAAAAACGTGGTGGCCGTCCGGTGCGACAGCCGCGAGGATCTGAACATCCCGCCCTTTGGCGGCCAGCTGGACGGCCTGACCTACGGCGGCATCTACCGCGCCGTCTCGCTGGACATCAAGGAGCCCGCCTACCTGCGGGATATCTTCATCGAGGCAAAGGCCGAGGGCGATTTCCGCATCTATTCCTCCACCGTGGGCGAGACGGTGGGCTGCACGTTACAGGCCGAGATCCGCAGTCCCTCGGGCAGCCGGGCCCTCTACCAGGGGGAACTCTCCCTCCCTATCGTGGGCACTTTGAACGGCGTCCACCCCTGGAGCTCGAACACCCCTCCCTCTACACCCTTACCGTCCGGCTCATCCGTCCGGGCACCAACGGCCTGCCGGACCGTGTCCTGGATGAGCGGAGCACCCGGTTTGGCTTCCGCACCCTCCAGTTTGTGGCCGGGGGACTGTACCTCAACGGCCAGCGGGTGGAGCTGCGGGGCCTCAACCGCCACCAGAGCTACGCCTACCAGGGCTATGCCATGCCGGACAGCATCCAGCGGCTGGATGCCCAGCTGCTGAAAAAAGAGCTGGGCTGCAACGCCGTCCGCACCAGCCACTGTCCCCCCAGCCCGGCGTTCCTCGACGCCTGCGACGAGCTGGGCATCCTCGTGTTCACGGAAATGCCCGGCTGGCAGCACCTGGGCGACGACACCTGGAAAGCCCAGGCTTTGCAGAACTGCCGGGAGATGGTCTGCCAGTACCGCAACCACCCCAGTATCTTTTTGTGGGGCGTGCGGGTCAGCGGCAGCGCCGACGACGAGGCGTTTTACAAGCGCACCCATGAGACCGTCCACCGGCTGGACCCCACCCGCCCCACGGCCGGGGCCCGGGGCTTCCACAAGAGCCAGCTGCTGGAGGACGTGTATGCCTACAACGATTACTCCTACCGGGGCCGCGGCTCCGGGTGCGAGCCCCGCAGTGCCGTGACGCCGGACCTGCGCCGGGGATATCTCATCAGCGAGTTCGGGGGGCAGCAGTTCCCCGCCAAAGCCTTTGACGACGAGCCCCACCGGCTGGCGCAGGCTCTGCGCTACGCGGCTGTCCTCAACGACAGCATCGCCCAGCAGGGCGTGGCCGGCAGCTTTGGCTGGTGCATGACCGATTACAACACCCACCGGGAGTTTGGCAGCGGCGACCGCGTCAGCTACCACGGCGTGATGGACCTGTTCCGCAACCCGAAGCTCTCCGCCGCCGTCTATGCCAGCCAGAAAACGCCCCGCGCTCCCTCGGACATCGTGCTGGAAGTCTCTTCCGGCATGGCACTGGGCGATCTGCCCGGCGGCATTCCGGTGGCCTGCTGGGTCTTTACCAACGCCGAGAGTGTCCGCCTGTACCGTGACAACGATTTTGTGGCCGAGTTTTCTCCTGACCGCCGGGGCCGTTTTGCGGCTCTTCCCCATCCGCCCATTGAAATCCAGGATTTCGTGGGTTCCCTGCTGGAAAAATACGAGGGGCTGGACCGGGCCGCGGCCCCGCAGGTGGCCGCCATCCTCAACGAGATGCGCCGGGACGCCATGGAGCTCTCGCCCCTGTCCCGGGCTCGGATGCTTTCGCTCCGGCTCAGCGCGCAGGAGCTGCTGCGGATGTATTACAAGTACATCGGCGTGCTGGGCAGCCCCACCAGTGTCTACCGCTTTGAGGCCGTCTGGCATGGCCGGGCCGTCAAGACCGTCATCCGGGAGCCCGTGCAGAGCGTCCGGCTGGAATGCACGGTCCACAACCCCATCCTGACCGACGGCCCCACCTGGGACTGCGCCGCCGTCAGCCTGCGGGCCATCGACCAGAACGGCAACCTCCTGCCCTACTGCAGCGAGGCTGTTCAGCTCAGCGTGGAAGGCCCCGTGGAGATTCTGGGCCCCAGCGTCGTGCCGCTGCGGGGCGGCATGGCGGGCACCTATCTGGCTACCACCGGCGAGGCCGGCCGGGCCGTGCTCCATTGCAAAATGGAGGGTGCTTTGGACACCGAGGCCGTGCTGACCATCCGCTGCCGGGAGGAATCCAGAGCTTAAACCCCGTCCTTTCATGATAGATTTGCACTCTGTTCAAAGTTTTATCATGGTTGCATGGTATCCTAATGGCAAAGAAACAGTTAAGGGCAGCACCGGCTGCCCTCCTTTTTAAGCGTATTTGCAAAGGAATGGATGACGTTTATGAGAGAAAAACTCCGCCAGTTTATGATCGGCCGCTATGGCACGGATGGCCTGAACCAGTTTTTGAGCATTGCCTCGATCGTGATGCTGCTGATCTCCCTGATCACCCGGGTCAGCCTGTTCACTTATGTGGGCATGGTGCTGCTGATCCTGTGCTACTACCGCTCTCTGAGCCGCAACATCTCCAAGCGCACCGAAGAGAACTATAAGTTCTACACCATCAAGGACCGCATTACCGGCAAGGCCAACGGCCTGAAAGACCAGTGGACGAACCGCAAGCTTTACCACTACTACCGCTGCCCCCAGTGCCGCCAGAAGCTGCGGGTGCCCCGGGGCCGGGGCCGCATCCAGATCTCCTGCCCCCGCTGCGGCACCCAGTTCATCAAAAAGAGCTGAGTTATGTTTGGTTATGTGATCCCCAATCAGGCCGCCCTCTCCCCGGAGGCGCAGGCCCGCTACCGCACCGCTTACTGCGGGCTCTGCCGCCGCATTGGCGCGCTGCACGGCCTGCGCGGGCGGTTGACCCTGAGCTATGACCTGACGTTTCTGAACCTGCTCCTCTCCAGCCTGTACGAGGGCGAGACGGAGTGCGTGCAGGGCTGCGGGCACTGCCCCATCCACCCGGTGCGGAAGATCCACTGGCGTTCCAGCGGCCCCACCGATTACTGCGCCGATCTGAGCGTGGCGCTCCACTACTACAACGCGCAAGATAAATGGAACGATGACCACAGCCTGCTGGGCCTTGGGTTTGAAAAACTGCTGGCTGCCCCCACACAGGACGCCGCCGCCCGCTGGCCCCGCCAATGTGAGGCCATCCGCAGCTGCCTGGATCAGCTGGCCGAGTATGAGGCCGCCGGCAGCGAAGATTTAGACGCCGTCTCCGGCTGCTTTGGCCAGCTGATGGCGGAGCTGTTTGATTACAAGCAGGATCACTGGTCGCCGGAGCTGCGGAGCATCGGCTTCCACCTGGGCAAGTATCTCTATCTGCTGGACGCTTACGATGATTTAGAGCGGGATCAGCGCAAGGGCGCCTACAATCCGCTCAAGACCCTGAGCCAGCAGCCCGGATACGAAGAAGAGATGCGGGAAATTTTTGAGCTGCTGCTGGCCCGCTGCGCCAAGAGCTTTGAGCGCCTGCCCTGCGTGGAGGATGCAGACTTGCTGCGCAACATCCTGTATTCCGGCGTGTGGCTCAAATACAACTGCAAAAACGCCAAAAAAGAGAAATAACCCTCTCGGGCGCTCACGCGCCAGGTCTCGCCTCTCCCTTTGGGAGAGGTGTCATTTTGCGAAGAAAAATGACGGAGAGGGCGCGGAAACACTTGATTTATTCTCTGTGTTCCTGTAGACTGAGAAAGTATTGTGACCAATGCTAGAGACGTGAGGAAGTAGACCGATGAGAGACCCCTATGAGGTGCTGGGCATCCAGCGCGGTGCAAGCGATGAAGAGATCAAAAAGGCATACCGGGCCAAGTGCAAGCGCTGGCACCCGGACCTGAACCCCAACGACCCGACGGCTGAAGAGCACTTCAAGGAGGTGCAGGCCGCTTACGATGCCATCACCAAGGGTGAGACCCAGCAGCAGGCCGGCGGCTATGGTTACGGGCAGCAGGGCTACAGCAACCCCTACGGCAATTATCAGCAGCAGGGCAGCTACCAGCAGAACGGCTATTACAGCAGCCAGAACAACGGCTATACCGATTTTGGCGGCTTTGATTTCGACCCGTTCGGTTTCGGGTTCAACTTTGGCGGCTACCAGCAGCAGAGCGGTGCCAGCTACAACAGCACCGGCAGCGCCGAGATGCAGGCCGCCCGCAACTTCATCATGAACCGCCGCTACGCCGAGGCCCGCCGGGTGCTGGACAGCATGAACGCCCGGAACGCCCGCTGGTATTACCTCTCCTCCCTGGCCAACCAGGGCCTGGGCAACAGCATCGACGCCCTGCAGGACGCCCGCCGCGCCGCCCAGCTGGACCCGAATAATACCGAGTACCAGATGCACCTGCGCAACTTGCAGAACCCCGGCCAGACCTACCGTACCCAGACCACTTACGCCCAGCCCGGCGGACTGATGCGCTGGTGCTGGAGCATGATCCTGCTCAACCTGCTGTGCAACTGCTGCTGTGGCGGCGGCTGGGGCTGGCGGTTCCGGATGTAAGCATTTTCATTTTGATCAACATAACAGAAGCCAGTGCGGTGCACGGGGCCTTTGCTGTTATGCGTCTTTAATTGATCACGATGGTCCGGGTGATCTTTTCGCTGGAGTAGTTGCCAGCGGCCTTGGCCGTCTGCGTGTAGGTGCCCGGCTCGGTGGGGAAGCCGCCGATGGTCGTACCGCCAAAGAAGCTGCTCTTCTTTTTATAGCTGTAGGTCACCTTGCCGTTCTCAACCACCTGCCCGTCGGACTCGACGACAGCGGCAGCGTTGAAGCTCCGAGCCTCTTCCACGGTCATGGCGGCGGGAGCCTCCTGGGCCCAGTAGACCCGGACGCCCTCCGTCTTGGGCTTGATTTTGAAGAATGCCACGCCCGCGGTGTTCAGATCACCGGATTCCAGCGCGATGGCACCGGCAATGTAGCTGCCGGCATCGCTGGGCTGTTCATCCACATAAATGCGGCTCATGCTGCCCGCCGGCAGATACTTGCGGATCATCTCCAGCGCCAGCCGGAGGCCAGTGGAAACATCCTTGATGGTGGGGATATAAAACTGCAGAGCATCCATCACCGAGGCGACCTCATCGGCCACCCGAAGCAGCACCTCCACGTCGTTGCCGTCGATGAGCTGCTTGATGTAGGAATACAGGTTGAAATCGGTGGTCTGGTCCGGCGTTGCGGACATCCGCTTGGGCAGCGGGATCATTTTGAGCAGGGTGCGGATCTTATCGGAGAAGACCAAGGTCACAAAGCCTTTTGCCTCGCCCTTGGTGCCCAGCACCACCCCCAGATACTGCGTCTCGGCCGGGCGAGTCTCCACCACCAGCTCAAACGGAGAGCCGTACACCAGCGGGCCGGAGGCCGTCAGCTTGATGGACACCGGGCCGTTGCTCTCCTCCAGCGCCGCGCTGCCGGGCAGAGCCGACGCTGCCGAGGCGGCCACAGCCGGGGTCACGGCGACACCCAGCGTCAAAACCGCTGCTAAAAACAGTGAAAGAATGCGTTTGGCGTTCATATGCAAAACCTCCTGTTTGCAAAACTTCCGGCAGAGTTTCCGCATTCTGCACGGGCCCGGAGCACCGCCCCAAACGCGGCACTCCGGATAGTCTCATTTTACCGCAAACCGGAGGGCAAATCAACAACGGGATTCAACCAGTTCCACTTTTTGAGGTACTTTTTTCCCGCCGCTGCCGTAAAGAGCCGCTGCCCGGACGGGCGGCGGCTCTTTGCGTATAAAAAGGTTCGGGGAAGATCTCCGTGTTACAGGATGCGCACCCGGATGACGGCGGGGATGGCAGCCAGCTTTTCGGCCAGCTTGCCGTCCA
This sequence comes from Faecalibacterium sp. OF04-11AC, assembly GCF_003460645.1. Taxonomy (NCBI): domain Bacteria; kingdom Bacillati; phylum Bacillota; class Clostridia; order Eubacteriales; family Oscillospiraceae; genus Faecalibacterium; species Faecalibacterium sp. OF04-11AC. The sequence goes on from NZ_QTVP01000015.1 coordinate 14,327, forward strand.
CGGCACCGGTCGCGTCCAACATGGTGTAGGCCATATTCTTTTTGCTCTTGTTCATCATGTTTTCGATGTTCAGGCCCGCCTCGGTGGTCAGGGCGGTGATTTGGCTGATCATGCCCGGCTCATTCTTGTGAATGATGCAGATACGCTTGCCGCCGGCACGGGGCTGGTGGACTTCCGGCATGTTGACCGAGTGGGCAATATTGCCGTTTTTGATGTAATCGCTGATCTCCTGCGCTGCCATGACGGCGCAGTTGTCCTCGGCTTCCGGGGTGGAAGCGCCCAGGTGCGGGGTGCAGACGACGCCCGGCTTGCCCAGCAGGGCCTCGGTGGGGAAATCGGTCATGTAACCGGAGACCTTGCCCGTCTCCATGGCGTCCAGCAGGGCGGGGGTGTTCACCAGCTCGCCGCGGGCGTAGTTCAGGATCCTGACGCCATCCTTGCACAGGGCCAGTGTCTGGGCATTGATGGTATCTTTCGTGGTGGGCAGGTAGGGCACATGGATGGTGATGTAATCGCAGAGAGGCAGCATGTCGTTCAGGTTGACACAGTGGTGCACCTGGCTGCTCAGGTTCCAGGCCGCGTCAATGGAGATGTAGGGATCGTAGCCGTAGACCTCCATGCCCAGCGCGATGGCACAGTTGGCCACCCGGGAACCGATGGCACCCAGACCGACGACGCCCAGCGTCTTGCCCTTGATCTCGTTGCCCACAAACTGCTTTTTGCCCTTTTCCACGCTCTTGGCCATGGCGGCATCCCCGGCCAGCCCCTGGGTCCACTGGGCGGCGTCAGCCACATTGCGGCTGCCCGCGATCAGCATTCCGATGACCAGCTCGGCCACGGCATTGGCGTTGGCACCCGGCGTGTTGAACACCACGATGCCCTGCTCACTGCAGCGGTCCAGCGGGATGTTGTTGACGCCTGCACCGGCGCGGGCAATGGCCAGCAGGTTGTCCTTGAACGTGGTGTTCAGCAGGTCCGCGCTGCGGACGAGGATGCCGTCCGGCGCGTCGGCATCCACCGACACGTCAAAGAGGTTTTTGGGGAGCTTTGCCAGGCCCACCGGGCTGATGGCGTTGAGGGTTTTGATGGTAAACATACTTTCCGATCTCCTATACACAAATCAGGCATTCGCCTTGCGGAATTTCTCCATAAAATCGACCAGCTTGTCGATGCCCTCGCTGGGCATGGCGTTGTAGATGGAGGCGCGCATACCGCCTACCAGACGGTGGCCTTTCAGGTTGACAAAGCCTGCCTCCGCGGCCTCCGCACAGAATTTCTTGTCCATGTCGGGGTTGGGGCTGGTGAACGTGACGTTCATCGTGCTACGGTAACGGTGCTCGACGGGGTTGTTGTAGAAGTCCTGGCCGTCCAGATAATCGTAGAGGACTTTCGCCTTGGCTTCGTTGATCTTCTGCATGTTGGCCAGGCCGCCGATGTCGTTTTCCAGGTACTTGAGCACCAGCCCGGTCATGTAGATGCACCAGCAGGGAGGCGTGTTGTACATGCTGTCCTTGTTGATCAGGGTGGTGTAGTTCATCATGGTGGGCACATTGTCCGCTGCTTTGCCCAGCAGATCGTCCCGGATGATGGCAATGGCCATACCGGCAGGGGCCACATTCTTCTGGACACCAAAATAGATGCATCCGTACTTGGTCACATCCACAGGCTTGGAGAGGATCATGGAGCTCATATCCGCCACCAGCGGCACGCCCTCCACCTGCGGCACCTCCACATACTGGGTGCCGAAGATGGTGTTGTTCTGGCAGATGTGGATGTAGCTTGCATCCTTATTGTAAGGGATGGCGTTCACATCCGGGATGTAGGTAAAGTTTTTGTCCTTGCTGGAGGCCACGATGTTGGCCTCGCCGAACTTGGCGGCTTCTTTGGCGGCCAGGTTGGAGAAGTTGCCGGTCACGATGTAATCGGCCTTGCCCGTGGTCATAAAGTTCAGGGGCACCATGGCAAACTGCTGGGTAGCACCGCCCTGGAAAAAGCCGATCTTGTAATGATCCGGGATGTTCATGACCCGGCGCAGGGTGGCTTCCGTCCCAGTGATGATGGCATCAAACCACTTGCTGCGGTGGCTCATCTCCATCACGCTCTGGCCGCTGTCGCCGTACTCGAGCAGCTCGGCCTGTGCCTGCTTCAGAACTTTCTCGGGCAGCATGCTGGGCCCCGCGCTGAAATTATATACTCGTGCCATAATGCACCTCTCCTTTTCCCTCGGTGATTCATGGAAACGCCGCCCGAACCTTGGCGGCGTTCGTGTTCTGGATTTGTCCGTAGTATACCGGTTCTGAGGGGTGCAAAACAAGAGCATCTTTGCACAAAGATGCAGCGTTCCTGTCCGCATTGAAATCGCAAAGCGCACAAACGTTCGTCGTATAAGAACAAATTCTAAGACATCTGTAAAATAAGTACAGAATCACCGCATGACCACTCGATTTTCCGCTCTTGCGCTTTGGTGTGGATTCTGGTAAAATAGAAGTATCAGAGACAATTGTAAAAGCATTTTTTTGAAAGGAGGCGTTCCCATGTACGGTATCCCGGAGCACTGCCAGCCCCTTTCCCCCGCCGAGGAGCAGGTGCTGCTGGCCGTCTGGGCCTGCCGCCCGCCTGCCACCCGGCGCGACATCGGTGAAAAGCTGGCTGCCAAGGGCTGGGCCCCGGCCACGGTGCTCAACTTCTTGTATCGGCTGGAAAAAAAGGGCTGGGTGAAGAGCGGCAAGGACCAGAACCGCAACACCTACACCCCCACCGTTACCCGCCGGGCCTACGGCGTGGCCGCCATGCGGGAACGGCTGGACACCGTCTTCGGCGGCGACCTCGCCGAGGCCGTCCGGGCCCTCGTCAGCGAGAGCGGCTGCGGCCAGAGCGAGCTGGAACAGGCCATGGCCGTCCTGGCCGAAAAGCAGGCTGAAGCGGAAGAATATGATTTGTATGACCCATACGGGTAAAGCCCGTGCAAAAACAGAGCAAGCCCTCTCCGGAGGGCCTGTTCTGTTGCGTTTGATCGACATTTATGCTATTCTTGTTTGTAGAAAATACAAAAATGACCGCCTCACAGCCTACCAAACTTGAGCGGTCATTTCTTCTTGACGAATCTGGTAAGGGGCTAGTCGTTTGCAGACAGCGCCTTTTCTATTTGTAGAATCGTGATTTTTTGTTGTTTTGTCAAGCCCGCATGGTGGGCTGGGAGGATCTATGTCAGATTGCAAACTGCGCGCCAAAAACTGCGGCGGCTGCCCGCTTCTGGGGCTGGACTACGCCGCGCAGCTCAAACAAAAAGAAAGCGCCGTCCGCGCCCTGCTGGGCAAATACGGCCCCGTGCACCCCATCCGGGGGATGGATGTCCCCTACCACTACCGCAACAAGGTCATTTCCACCTTTGCCCCGGCAGCGGGCGGGAAGCTCACCTCCGGCATCTATGCGGCCCGCACCCACAAAGTGCTGCCCGTGGAGAGCTGCCTGCTGGAAGACGAAGTGCTGGACAAGGTGCTGCTGGCTGTCCGGGCGGCGGCCAATCGCTGCCGCTACCAGCCCTACAACGAGGACCGCGGCACCGGCCTGCTCCGTCACTGTCTGCTCCGTCGGGCCGTTGCCACCGGGCAGGTGATGGTGGTACTGGTCACGGCCCAGCCCGTTCTGCCCGGTGCCAAGAACTTCGTCCGTTATCTCTTGGAAGAAGCCGAAACGCGCGGCGTCCCTGTGACCACCGTGGTGCAGAATTACAACCCCAGCCAGACCAGCGTTGTGCTGGGCGAGGCCGAAAAAGTGCTGTACGGCAAGGGCTTCATTCTGGACACTCTCTGCGGCAAGACCTATGCCCTGAGCCCCCGCAGCTTCTACCAGGTCAACCCGGTGCAGACGGCGGTGCTCTACGGACTGGCCGTGGATGCCGCCCGCCTGACCGGAAAAGAGACCGTGCTGGACGCCTACTGCGGCATTGGCACCATCGGCCTCACGGCCTCCGGCAAGGCCAGGCAGGTGGTAGGCGTCGAGCTCAACCGGGACGCCGTGCGGGACGCCATTGGCAACGCCAAACACAATGGCGTGAAAACGCGCGCTTCTTCGCCGCGGATGCCACCGCGTGGATCCAGGAAGCCGCCGAAGCGGGCCAGCGGGCAGACGTCATCTTCATGGACCCGCCCCGAGAAGGCTCGACCCCCCGGTTCCTTGAGAGCGTGGCCAGGATGGCCCCGAAGCGGGTGGTCTATGTCAGCTGCAACCCCGAGACCATGGCCCGCGACCTCGCTCTCCTGACCCAAAAAGGCTACCGCGCCGAAGGCTTTGTCCCAGTGGATCTATTCCCCCAGACCGCCCATTGCGAAGTGGTCGGGGCCTTGTCCAGACCGTGAATCAAACACCGTGAAAGCGAGGAAGCAGTATGAATGAGTTTTCACACTTAAAAAACAAGCTTCTGGCGGAGCGGGCTTCCTCGTGGCACGGATCCTCTCTTTCTTTGCTTGACCGACGATTTGATCCTCTTTCAAGTTGTCGTTCCCTGTTCTCCTAATTCATTTACCTTCTAAAACACAGCCGCTCCGGTTTATGCTTTGCCCGGAGCGGCTGTTGTTTTTTATTTTAAATTGAAATCACGCCCCAAAGAACTCTTTTGCGATATCCGCGCTCTGCTTGGCGTCCTTGGCGTACCAGTCCGCACCGATCTTCTCGGCGTACTCGGGGGTCAGCACGGCACCGCCCACCATCACCTTGCAATCCAGCTTGGCGGCGTGGAGGGCCGCAATGGTCTCCTCCATGCTCTTAAGGGTTGTGGTCATCAGGGCGGAGAGGCCCACAAGGTGGACGTCCTTTTCCCGGACAGTCTCCACTACGGTCTCCACGGGAACGTCACGGCCCAGATCGATGACCTCAAAGCCATAGTTTTCAAGGATGACCTTGACAATGTTCTTGCCGATGTCGTGGACATCGCCCTTGACGGTGGCCAGCACGATGCGGCCTTTGCTGGCCCCGGCGCCGCCCCGCTGGGCAATGGCGGTCTTGATCTCGTCAAAAGCGCTCTGGGCCGCGCTGGCGGCCTGCAGCAGCTGCGGCAGGAAGAGCTTCCCTTTCTCGTACTTGACCCCCACGATGTCCAGTGCCGGGATGAGGGCCTCATCCACCAGCTCCAGCGGCTCTTTCTCGGCCAGCAGGGCCTTGGTGCAGGCAGCAGCTTCCCCTTTCAGGCCCTGCTCCACCGCTTTCATCAGGGGGGCATAGGGGCCGGACACCGCCGGGCCCGCTGCCTCCGCGGCGGCAGGGACACTGCTGGCAGCTTTGTCCTGCATGGCCTTGGCCAGCGCCGCCGAGGCGGGCACCTGATCGGCATAGCGGGCAATGTATCTGCCGCTCTGCTTGTCCCGGTTGGTGAGGACGTTGTAGGCATAGACCGCCGCCATCATCTCCTCACTGGAGGGGTTCATGATGGCAAGATCGAGGCCTGCATACATGGCCATGGTGAGGAACGTAGTGTTCAGGTACGGGCGGCAGGGCAGGCCGAAGCTGATGTTGGACACGCCCAGAATCGTCCGTACCCCCAGCTCCGTCTTACAGGTGTGGAGAGCCTGCACCGTGGCAAGCACATCCTCCTGCTGAGCGCTGGCGGTCAGGGTCAGGCAGTCGATGTAAATATCCTCCTGCGGGATGCCCGCTTCCAGCGCCGCTTTTTTGATGCGGCGGGCAATGGCCACACGGTCTTCCGCCTTGGGCTGGATGCCCCGCTCATCAATGGCGAGGCCTACCACGGCGGCACCGTACTTTTTGCACAGGGGCAGAACTTTTTCCAGCACCTCCGGCTCGCCGTTGACCGAGTTGACGATGGGCTTGCCGTTGTAGACCCGCAGGCCCCGCTCCAATGCCTCCGCGTGGGAAGAATCCAGCTGCAGGGGCAGGCTGACCACGCTCTGCAGGGCCTTGACCACCTGCTCCATCAGGGCAGGCTCATCCACACCGGGGGCACCCACGTTGACGTCCAGGATCTGTGCTCCGGCCTCGGCCTGGCTGACCGCCTGCTCGAGGATATAGTTCATGTCGCCGTCCCGCAGGGCCTGCTGGAACCGCTTTTTGCCCGTGGGGTTGATCCGCTCGCCCACCACGGTGATGCCGTCCACATTCACGCAGTCCACCGGGCTGCAGATGACCGAGAGCATCGGGTGCTCCGGGCGGCCCGGCTTGCAATCGGCAAACACGCCGTTGAGCATCTGGATGAACTCCGGCGTGGTGCCGCAGCAGCCGCCCGCCGCAAACAGGTGCAGCTCCCGGTAGGGCTTCATCTGCATAGCGTAAAGCTGCGGGGTGATGTCGTAACCGCTGCCGTCAGCCCGGGGCAGGCCCGCGTTGGGCTTGACGAAGACCGGGAAATCTCCGGGCACGGCCTCCGCCAGCCGCTTGGCCATGGGGAAGATCTCTTTGGGTCCCAGCGAGCAGTTGATGCCCACGGCGTTGGCCCCCAGGCCCCGGGCCGTGGCCGCAAAGCTCTCCACGGTGCAGCCCGTAAAGGTGCGGCCATTGGCCTCAAAGCTCATGCTGGCCATGATGGGCAGGGTGCTGTTCTCCTTGGCGGCCAGCAGAGCCGCTTTCATTTCATACAGGTCGGTGAATGTCTCAAAATAGAGGATGTCCGCCCCGGCAGCCACACCGGCCCGGACGATACGGCCATACTCCGCCACGGCGTCCTCAAAGGCCAGCGTCCCGCTGGGTTCCAGCAGCTCGCCCAGCGGGCCCACATCCAGCGTGACCAGTGCGCCATACGGAGCCACGGCCTGCTTGCAGTTGGCAATGCCCGCCGTAATGACCTCTTCCAGCGTGTACTTGCTGTCGGCCAGCTTGTGGGGCGAAGCGCCAAAGGTATTGGCGTTGACGACGCGGCTGCCAGCGGCTGCGTATTTTGCATGGATGCTCCGGATGAGCTCCGGGTTTTCAATGTTCAAATCTTCCGGCCGGGTCCCCAGCTTCATCCCGGCTGCCTGCAGCATGGTGCCCATGCCGCCATCCAGCAGGATGGTATTGGGCTGATGGAACAGTTCACTCGCTTGCACAGGTCTTCCCTCTCTTTCGATATTCGCACCGGGTACGGAGCACACAATGCCCGCAGCCCGCTAAATGTCCCTTGACCGGGTGGTCACTGAGGCCCAGAATGGCCGTCACGCTCTTGCGGGGGGTCATCAGGTTGGTGTTCAGCACACAGATGCCCGCCCGCCGGGCGGTGTCCAGCACTGCCGCTACTTTCGGCTGCACCGTGATGGGCCAATCGCCGTAGCCCGGCGAGAAGCGGCCCGTGAGGTACTTTTCCTCCCGCGCGGCCCACTGCCGCAGCTCGGCTTCGGCGGCATCCGCCGCCTGCTCCGCCAGGGCGGAACCCAGCGCGTCCGACGCCACGGAGGCGGCAATATCCCCCACCCCGGCCCGGCGGATCTGTGCATCCACGCCGGGGCCCAGAGTGACCGCCAGCATCAGTGCCTGCGGGCAGCCCTCCAGATGCTTCATCACATCCCCGCCCTGCAGGATCCCTGCTTCCAGCAGGCTGTCCACATCGGCTTCCAGCCAGACGGCCCGGGGCGTGGCGGCTGCCAGAATGGGCACCGCGCATTTTTCCAGCAGTGTCCGAGTGGCCGTGTCCGGCTCCCCCCGGGCTCCAAAGTAGCGCGCTGCCTGCGGGATATCGATCTTGGCCGGTTTTTCCAGCACCAGCGGCCTGCTTGGCCCGATGGACATTTCCGCCGCCCCCTTTCCGTAGAATCTGTTTCAGTATACCGCACCGGTGGGATTTTATCAATCCCGCAGACAGAAAAACACCCCTGCACACGGGGCGCAGAGGTGTTTTGCATCCGGTATCAGAATTTGATCTTCCACACATGGTCGGTGCGGAACAGGCCATTGGCGTAATGGATGGCGCCGGACTCAAACAGCACATAGATGCTGCCGTCCTTGGCGTCGGCCAGCGCCTCGGTCATGGGCATGGCGGTCACGCTCTCTTTGAGGCGCTTGCTGTCCAGAATGTAACCCGGCACATCCCTGCCCTGCACGGTCAGCATGGTGTCCAGCGTCTCTCCCAGTGCCAGCGAGTAGCGGAGCAGGCTGGCGTTGTTCTTCCGGCCATAGGACTGGCTCAGGGTGACGGTATCGTCCTCCCCGGCCACGACACCCTGAATTTTGTTGGGGCCGACCAGTACCACATCCGGCTGAGCGTAATCGTCGCCATCCGCCACGGAAAGGCTCCCCTTGCTGAGGTCATAGCCCATGATGTAGCAGCCGTAGTCCTCGCCGTCGGCGCTGGCCGTGGTGTACTTCATGCCGTCCGAGAGGGGGTAATCCGCGCCCGGGTGGTAGAAGTTTCCCACCCACAAATAGCCGTGGGAACAACTCAGGAACGAGGGCGAGACCGGCACCGGGATGGTCTGCTCCAGCTTCACCTCGTGGCTGCCCTCGGCGGGCAGGTCTTTGAGGGGAATCGCGCAGATGGTGTACAGGCCGTTTTGCTTCTGGCCCGAGACGTAGAGGATGTCTTCACTGACAGCCACGCCGCCCACATGGCCGTCAAAGGGGGTGCCACCTGCATTGAGCAGGATGTACTCCGCCGTCAGCTCCCCGGTGGCGGTGTCCACGGCTAGAATGGCCGAGGATTTTCCGTCGGTGGTGTAATAGCCTGAGATGTACAGGATGCCTGTTTCATCGCACTGGTCCATGCCCTGGGGGATGAGGTTTTCCGCAAGGCCCGGAATGACCAGCCCCGGCTCCGCCTTGCTCAGGAAATCCGCAAAATCCGCTTTCTCTTTGTAGGTCTCCGTGGGCACAGTGGGGGTCTGGGTGTACTTCATGGCAGGCTCTTCCGGCTGCTCTGCCGCCTCCGAGGAAGCCACAGACGATGCAGGCACGGAAGAAGCCGAGGATGCCGGAGCACCGCCGCAGGCCGTCAGGAGCAGGGCCCCTGCCAGCAGGGCAGCAGAGAGGGATAACCCTTTTTTGAAACAGGACATTGCTTTCATCCTTTCTGTTTTGTTGTTTTGTTCGTGTTTATTCTGTTTTGTATGATCTTTTCCAGGCTATTCCGCAAGCTCTGCCCGCCGGAACGCCCGGGTATGGGCGGCTTTTCCATCGGCCGTGTAGACCGAGAAATAGACGTACTCGCCGATGGGCGGCAGGTCCAGCTCCGCGTGGGTGATGGGGCTGCCATCCGGGTTGTAAAAGCTCTTGCCCATCTTGGGGCTGCCGTGGACGACGATCCGCTGGGCCGGGCTGCAGCCGATCCGCACATGGCTGCCGTCAAACGTCAGCTCGGTGATCTCGGGGCCGGTGGTGGCATAAAAGCGGCCCTCTTCCAGCGCCCGAATGACCGCCGGGTAGGTCAGCTCCTCGGCCAGGATCTGGGTCCAGGAGCCGAACGAATCGCACATCAGATCCCCGAACGGCGCTTTGTTGTGGTTGTCGTCCGCGCCATGGACATAGAGGAATTTGCCCTTGCGTAGGAACTTATCGTACAGGGCCATGTTGCACTCGTAGCCGCTGATCTTCTCCGAGCCGGTGTTGAACACCTCCAGGCTGAAGCAGCCGTCATAGCTCAGGGTGTCTTCCTCGGCCTCCATGGACCAGCAGGGGTGGTTGTAGGTGACGAGATATCCGCTGGCCCGGGCCGTATCAATAAACCGCTGGATATATTCCCGGCTGTATTTCCGGGGGCCAAGGTCGCCCTTGTGCTCCCGCTGATGCTCGGCCACTTCCAGCGGCATATACTTGCAGAAATTGGGGTCCCAGCCGATGATGGCGGTGTTGTGCGGATCCTTTGCCAGCAGGTTGAGGTGAATTTCCGGCTTGAACAGGTCAAACTCGCAGGTGGGCGAGGGGCGGATATAGGCCTCATAGCCCGTCAGCATGAGGAAATCGTCTGTGGAAAGGGCCGTGTGGTCATAGGGAGCCTCGTGGTCCGTGATGGCCAGGATGGAGTAGCCTTTTTCCTGATAGGCTTGTACCATCTGTTCCGGCGTCAGGGTGCCGTCCGAAAGGTTGGTGTGGGAGTGCAGGTTGGCGCGGTACTGCTTCGCGCCCGGGGCAATGTACGAGAACATGGCATGTGCCTCCTTTATTGCTTTGTGCCAGAACGGCAAAAGGGCAGCCGCCGCGGGCTGCCCTTTTCCGGTTGTGTGGAGGAATTTACTTCATTGCGGCCTTGGAGTAGCCCGTCATCATATATTTCTGGAAAATGAGGAACAGGATGACCACGGGGATGATGGCCAGCACGGCGCCCGCCATGATCTCGTGATAGTTGGAAACTGCCTGGCCGGCAAAGGTGTTTTTGAGCTGTGCCAAGCCGACGGTCAGCACGCGGCGGACTTCGTTCTTGGCAATGATCTTGGGCCAGAAGTAAGCGTTCCAGCCGTTGGTAAAGGTGACCAGCGTCACGGTGAAGATGGTGGCCTTGCTCATGGGGACCAGCACATACCAGATGGTACCCAGACGGCTCAGGCCATCAATGCGGCCTGCGTCGATGTAGCTCTGGTCAATGGACATGAACGTGTTCCGCAGCATGAAGATGTAGTAAGCGGAAACTGCTTCCGGCAAAATCAGGCCCAGGAACGTATCGCACAGGTTCCAGTTGGCACACATGATGTAGATGGGGATGAACGTGACCTGCAGGGGGATCATCAACGCGCCCAGCACCACATAGAACAGGACGTTGCGGCCCTTGAAGCGGCCCACCGCGAAACCATACGCTGCCAGGACGCCGGTGCCCACCTGCAGCAGCAGGATGCCCGCCGTCATGACGATGGTGTTCCAGTAGTATTTCATGAAGTTGGCTTTCTGGAGCACGTTGAGATAGTTTTCGGGGTGGAACTCATGCGGGAAGAGCGTGGGGATGACCAGCTGCACTTCCTCGGCGGACTTGAACGACGTTGCGATCATCCAGTACAGCGGGAAGAGCATGATCAAGGTAACGATGACAGCCACAACGGTCTGTGCATGGTAGCCCACGGAATATTTTTTGTGCTTGTGCGCCTCATTGACCTCTTTGATCAGAGCCGCGTTGTCCATAGCTGTATTCTGCGTAGCCATGTCTGCATTCTCCTTTCAAAGCATTACGAGTCGTAAGTGACCGAGCGGTCGGACACTTTCATGGTCAGCACGGTGATGACCAGCAGGATGAGGAAGAACATGACGGCTGCGGTGGCCGCGCGATCCATCCGGAAGTCCACCATGGCGTAGCGGTAGATGAGGTAGACGAACACTTCCGTCGAACGGGCGGGGCCGCCGGACGTCAGGATATCCACCGACTGGAAAACTTTCATGGAAGACAGGAACGTGGTGACCAGCAGGAACAGCGTGGTGGGAGACAGCAGGGGCAGCGTGATGCGGAAGAACTTCTGGACGCCGTTTGCGCCATCCAGAGAAGCCGCCTCGTAATACTCCTGCGAAATCCCCATCATGGCCGAGAGGTAGATCATCATGCCGTAGCCGATGACACGCCAGCCGGTCAGCATCAACACCGAGGGCAGCGCCGTGGACTGCTGGTTGAGCCAGTCCACCGCCGGCAGCCCGATGCACTGCAGCAGGTAGTTGAGAACGCCGGAATCGGTGTTCAGGATCCACAGGAAGACCACTGCCGCGGAGGACATGGCCACATACTTGGGCACGAACACAAAGGCACGCATCAGGCCGAACGAGCGGGTCATCCGGTTGAACAGCAGTGCCAGCAGCATGCCGCCCACCATGGTGACGAGGATCTCGCCCATCGAGTAGAGGAACGTGACCTTGAGGGAGTTCCACAGGTATTTGGCACCGCTGCCTGCGAACAGCCACTGCCAGTTTTTCAGGCCGACATATTTCCAGGTGTCATTCAGCAGGTTCCAATCGGTAAAACTGATCTGCACCAGCTTCACGATGGGGTAGTAAGTAAACACGCCCAACAGGATCAGAGCCGGCAGAACGAAGAGGAAATCAATAAAATGGGAAAGGGTGCGCTGGGAAAAAAACGGCTTCTTGTCGGCTTTCACGGCCTGTGTGGCAGAAGCTGCGCCCGCAGCGGCTTGTTTCATGATCTCACGTCCTTTCAGGAGGTGTCGAATACTGATTTATCAAGCGTGGTCCGCCAGGATCTCGTCGATCTCCGTGACCATATCCTCGGAGTCGGAGTTCACGTCGCCGCCCTGGTTCATGATGACTTCCATGTAGTTCTTCCAGGTAGTGGCCAGCTCGCTCCAGGCGCTGTTCTGGATACGCGGGTTGATGAGGTTCAGGTTATCAAAGATGCACTGGAATGCAGGCTTCTTCTCCAGGAACTGCTTGCCCTCATCGGTCTCCAGCACGGAGTTGCGGGTGGGCAGGTAGCCGGTGCCCTCGGCCCACTCCATGTTGACTTCCTTGCCGCAGAGGAACTGCAGGAACTGCCATGCAGCGTTCTTGGTGGCCTGGTCGTTCTTGGAGGGGATGCCCAGCACGCAGCCGCCGACCTCAGAATTCTTATCGCCGGTAGAAGCGGCGGGATACCATGCCATGCCGACCTCGAAGTCCGGGCACTTGTCAACATAGTTGTTGTACAGGGAGGAGGTGTGCATAACGGAGAACGTCTTCTGATCGTAGAAGTTCTGACGCATGGTAGCGGAAGCATCGGTGCCAGCTGCAAAATAGGCATCGCCTGCATCGCACCAGTCCTTGATCATGCTGGTCACGCCCAGAGCGGTGTCGCTGCCCAGGTCGCAGGTGTTGTCATCGGTGATGATCTGCACGCCCTCATTGAGGTACAGGGTCTCGAAATACCACTGGTCCCAGCCCGGAACCACGGTGCCGTACACACCGGCGGTCTTGTGGACCTCGGCCAGGAACGGGGTAAAGTCCTCGATCTTTTCGGGGATGGTCCAGCCGTTGGCGTCGGCCATGGTCTTGTTGTAGTAGATGACCTGGGTGGAGTGCAGGAACGGCAGAGCCACCTGCTTGCCCTCGAACTGGGAGCTCAGCAGCAGACCAGCGGAGAAGTCATCGGTGTCATAACTGGTGCTCTCGATGTAGGGGTCCAGGTTCTCAAACAGGCCGCTGTCGCCGTAGGAAGCAACGTAGTCGGTGTTGGCGACGGCGATCGCGGGCAGGCCGGTTCCGGCCGCGTGGGCAGCCACCAGAGCCTCGTTGATGTCCTTGTAAGAGCCGATGTACTGGGCCTCGACGGTGATGAGGCTCTGGGTCTCGTTGAACTTCTTGACCACGTCGGCCACCAGATCGTCGTACTGAGACTCCAGCGTGCCACCAGGTAATGGTGATGGGTTCGGTGACCTCATACTTGCTGGGGTCCGCAGCCTCGGAAGCGGCCGCGCTGGATGCGGGTGCGGAAGAAGCCGCGCCGGCCTTGCCAGTGGAGCCGCCGCCAGAGCACGCGGTCAATGCTGCAGAAGCCGTCAGGATACCAGTAGCGGTCAGAAAGCTGCGACGAGAGATCTTTTTCATAGTTCTTCCTTCTTTCCTTCGTGTTTTGGTTGTTCTTTTTTCTTTTTTAAAAGCGCTCGTTCCATAGAGCGCAGGGTCCATGGTAAATTGGCATCCCATTCCCCGCTCTTCCGTTTTCAGGGACAAAAGAAAAGCGAACAATCCAAAACCGCTCGAATGGCTCTTCAAGTCTCTTTCTGGTTGTCCGCTTGGCGCTCTCATCTCTGCAAGCTAGATACAGGGTTCGTGATGCAATTCTCTGGTTTTGATGATATCATATCATCTTGGATTTTTCAACGGGAAAAACGTATTTTTTACAATTTCTATTGTCTATCTTGACCAATTTCGTCTACTTTGCCTAAATCTAACGCAAATTATAGGCAGATTTTACAATTGACAGAGCTGCTGGCCCATTTCGCCCAGCGACGCAAAGATGGCATCCGGCTGCACCTCGGAAGTCGGCACATCTTCCAGATGTGTCTCCCCTGTCAGCACCAGCAGGCCGACGGCTCCGTTTTTCACGCCGGTAGCCACATCTGTATACAGGCGGTCGCCCACAAAGGCCACTTCCGGGGCGGAAAAGCCGGTCTTGTCCAGCACCATCTCCACGGTTTCGGCAAAGGGCTTGCCAGGTACTTGGGCTGCTTGCCGGTGGAAAGGCTGATAGCGGCACAAAAGCTGCCGCAGTCCGGGATAAAGCCCGTCTCGGTGGGGCAGTTGATATCCAGATGGGTGGCTAAAAACAGCGCCCCCTCCCGGATGAACGTGCAGGCGTTGGAGAGTTTCTCGTAAGTCAAGGTGGTATCAAACCCGATGACCACAATGTCCGGTTTCTCATTTACCAGATGGATGCCCGCCTCCTGAAAGCTCTCCACCAGCGGGGGCGTGCCCACCAGATAGACGGTTTTCTCCGGATAATGGGTCTGCAGGTAGCGGATGGTCACATCGCCGCTGGTCATGATCTGGTCCCGGGTGATGGGGCAGCCCATCTTTTCCAGCTTTGCCATGTAGTCCCGGGGCGAGCGGGAAGAATTATTGGTAAAAAACAGGTACTGCTTGCCTGCTTTTTCCACAGCTTTCAAAAAATCAGCCGCTCCGGGCAAGATCTGGTTGCCCAGATAAAAGGTGCCGTCCATATCCAGCACAAACAGCTTGGTGCGCTTGAGAAGTTCCATTTTGTCGGTCATACTTTATACCACCCTTTCGGTGATGCCCGGTGCGGGTCACTCGTTGACTTCCAGCACCCACGGCAGCTTCTCCAGCTCGCCGATGATGGTCAGCTGGTCCACATTTTTACCGGGCTTGATCCGCATTTCCACACGGATGATGTCGTTTTTCTTCTGCGTTACCGTCAGGTCCACCAGTTCGCCGCCCAGTGCCTGGATCTGCTGGACGGTCTGGCTCACGGTGCCGTTCCGTCCATCGATGCGCAGGACCAGGAACATCAACCCGCCGCCGATGATGTGCTCGTTGTGGAGCAGGCTCTGGGCCGTGATGAGGATCATGGTACCGGCCACGGCAATGAGATACATCCCCGCGCCCATGGCCATGCCGATGCCGGCGGTGGTCCAGATGCCGGCGGCAGTGGTCAGGCCGGTAACACAGCGGTTGCGCTCAAAGATGATGCCCGCACCGAGGAAGCCGACGCCCGAGACCACGCTGGACGCCACGCGGGAGACATCCGCCTTGAAAAACTCGGTGAGGGGCGAGACATCAAAAAAGCCATATTTGGAGACCAGCATCATCAGGGCCGCGCCCATGCAGACGATGAGGTGGGTACGGATGCCCGCGTCTTTCAGGCGGTTGGTGCGCTCAATGCCGATGCACAGGCCACAGCAGGAGGCCAGGATCAGCCGCACGGCACAAACCATCTGAAACTCAAACGAAGACATTTGCTGCACGGTGGTCATCATGGCAGAGCCCTCCTCAACCGTCTGCGGGGTTCATAGCGATCAGCAGACCTGCTGCCCCGCTCCCGCCCCCGGTACACAAAAAAAGAGCAGACCTACAGCTTGAGAGGATAAAGCTTTCCCGTTCTCAAGCCGCTGCTTCTGCTCGTTGCTCTTTCAGGCGGCTGTGCCACATCTTCTTTTTTTCTGTCCGGCGCGCGTTCTGCCGCAGGCCGAAGTCCATGCACAGAGAGTAGCACACGATGTTCATATTTGTCAATACAAAGTTCTCACAATGCAAAATCTTTGTATGTTTTGTCGAATCCGTTCTCCAAAAACCCAGCATCTTTACCAGTGTCATTGTTGAATTTTTCAAAAAAGATTGCTTTTCTTTGGCAAAACCGTCATAATGTTTCTGGAGAAGAGAGAATTTCAGAAACAGGAAAGTGAGGAATCTCAATTTCATGAAACAGGAACTGATGGACGCCATTCAGGAAACGCCCGTCATCGCCGCGGTCAAGGATGATGACGGGCTGCAGAACGCGCTGCAAAACGAAAATATCCGGGTGGTCTTTATCCTATATGGCGATATCTGCAATATCTCCACACTGGTGCAGCGGATCCACGCGGCGGGCAAATTCGCCATCGTCCATGTAGACCTCATTGCGGGCCTTGCCAGCAAAGAGGTGGCCGTGGACTTTATCCGCAGCCAGACCGAGGCCGACGGCATCATCTCCACCCGCCAGTCGTTCATCCGCCGGGCCAAAGAACTCGGGTTGGCTGCCATCCTCCGGGTGTTCCTGCTGGACTCCATCTCGCTGGAGAGCCTGGGCAAGATGCCCGCCAACCTCCCGGACTGTCTGGACATCCTGCCCGGCACCATGCCCAAAATTCTGCGCCGGGTGTGCGCGGACGCCAAAGTGCCGGTGCTCACGGGCGGCCTGATCGCCGACAAAGAGGATGTGATGGCCGCGCTGGATGCCGGTGCCACCGCCATTTCCACCACCAATCAGGCGGTCTGGAACATGTGAGACGCATGTTCTGCAATATGCGCAAAAAGAAAAGCGGCTTTTTGTGGCTTCCTACAAATCGAGTGCAAATCCTCTAAAACGCCTTGCAATTTGGGCCGCGGGAGGGTATGATAGAGCCAACATAAGTTGTTTGTTTCAAAGAGTTATGAGCGAAACGAGCAGGGGCTATGCCTTTGTTTTGGTTCGCTCTTTTTTTGTACAAACAGCACAGCACCCCGGCTCCCGACGGGCCAAGGCGGAACTGACAGGAGGAAAAGAGTAATGTATGATGTTGCTATCATCGGCTGTGGTGTGATCGGCGCCGCTACAGCCTACGCATTGTCGCGCTACGAGAACAAAGTCGTCATTCTGGAGGCAGAAAACGACGTGGCCGACTGCACCACCAAAGCCAACAGCGCCATTCTGCACGCAGGCTACGACCCCGCTCCCGGCACCAAGATGGCACGGCTGAACGTGCGCGGTGTGGAGCTGGCCAAGGAGATCTGCGCAAAGCTGGATGTTCCCTACAAGCAGTGCGGCTCCCTCGTGCTGGCTCTGTCCGAGAGCGAGCTGCCCCACCTGCAGCACCTGTACGAGAACGGCACGGCCAACGGCGTGCCCGATATGAAAATTTTGACCAAGGAAGAAACGCTGGCCATGGAGCCCAACCTCTCCGAGAATGTCTGCGGCGCCCTGTGGGCCCCCAGCGCCGCCATCGTCAGCCCCTGGGAGTACGCCCTGGCCATGACCGAAGTGGCTGTGCGCAACGGCGTGGAGCTGCGCCGCAGCTGCCGCGTGGAAGACGCCGAGGCCATGGCCGACGGCGGCTACCGCCTGACCACCACCCAGGGCACTGTGGAAGCCCGCTACGTCATCAATGCCGCCGGTATCTGGGCCGAGAAAGTCCACTGCATGGTGGAGCCCGCCAGCTTCCACATCACTCCCACCCGTGGCGAGTACTACCTGCTGGACAAGAGCGAGGGCACCCGTGTGAATCACGTCATCTTCCAGTGCCCCAACGAGCTGGGCAAGGGCGTGCTGGTCTCCCCCACCGTCCACGGCAACCTGATCGTCGGCCCCGACGCAGTGCCTGTCAACGGTGATGATACTTCCTGCACCAGCAAGGGGCTGGAGTTCGTCAAGACCACGGCCCAGCGCAGCGTGCCCAGCATCAACTTTGGCGAGTCCATCCGCAACTTTGCAGGCGTCCGCGCCAACCTGGACGTGGACGACTTCATCATTGGCGAAGAGCCCGAGGCACCCGGCTGGATCGACCTGGCCGGCATGAAGTCCCCCGGCCTGTCCGCCGCCCCCGCCGTGGCCGAGGAAGCTGTGGGCATCCTGAAAGGGCACGGCGCTCTGGGTGCCGAAAAAGCCGATTACAAGGATGGCCGCCGCCACATCCGCTTCAAGGAGCTGTCCGCCGAGGAAAAGGCCAAGCTCGTTAAGGAGCAGCCCGCTTACGGCCGGGTCATCTGCCGCTGCGAGACCATCACCGAGGGCGAGATCCTGGCAGCCCTTCACAGCGAAGTGCCCGCCACCACCATCGACGGCGTCAAGCGCCGGGCCGGTGCCGGCATGGGCCGCTGCCAGGGCGGTTTCTGCGGCCCCCGTGTGCTGGAGCTCATCAGCAAGGAACTGGGCATGGACCCGCTGGACATCCTGCAGGACAAGAACGGCTCCAATGTGCTTGTTAGCGAAACGAAAGTAGGAGGAAAGAGCAATGGTTGATCTGGTCATTATCGGCGGCGGCCCCGCGGGCCTTGCTGCTGCCTGCAAGGCATGGGAAAGCGGCCTGCGTGATATTCTGATTCTTGAGCGCGACAAGGAGCTGGGCGGTATCCTGAACCAGTGCATCCACAACGGTTTTGGTCTGCACCGCTTTGGCGAGCAGCTCACCGGCCCCGAGTATGCCGGACGCTTTATTGATATGCTGAAGAACACCGGCGTTAAGGTCCAGCTGGACACCATGGTGCTGGAAGTGACCCCGGATAAGAAAGTGCACTGCGTCTCCAAGACCGAGGGCTACCAGATCATTGAGGCCAAGAGCATCGTTCTGGGCATGGGCTGCCGTGAGCGCACCCGCGGCGCCATCGGCACGCCGGGCACCCGCCCCGCCGGTGTGTACACCGCAGGCGCCGCCCAGCGCTATGTCAACATGGAAGGCTACATGGTGGGCAAGCGTGTCCTGATCCTGGGCAGCGGCGACATCGGCCTGATCATGGCCCGCCGCATGACGCTGGAGGGTGCGAAAGTCCTGGCCTGCGTGGAGGTCATGCCCTATTCCGGCGGCCTGACCCGCAACATCGTCCAGTGCCTGAACGATTTCAACATCCCGCTGTACCTGTCCCACACCATCGTGGATATCCAGGGCAAAGAGCGGGTGGAGAAAGCCATCGTGGCCGAGATCGGCCCCGACCGCAAGCCCATTCCCGGCACCGAGATGGAGTTTGATGTGGATACCATCCTGCTCAGCGTCGGCCTGATTCCCGAGAACGAGCTGACCAAGCAGGCCGGCATCGAGATGGACCCCCGTACCAAGGGTGCTGTGGTCTACGAGAACATGGAGACCAGCATCCCCGGCGTGTTTGCCTGCGGCAACGTTGTCCAGGTGCATGACCTGGTGGACTTCGTCTCCGGCGAGAGCGAACTGGCCGGTGTGGCCGCTGCCAAGTATGTGCAGAACGGCCCCGTGCAGGAGGGCCGCGTGCTGGCCGTCAAGCCCGGCAAAGACCTGGGCTACACCCTGCCCCAGCGCATCCGCGTGGAGGGTGTGGAGAAGAGCACCAATGTCTCGTTCCGTGTCCGCCGCATCTGCGGCAAGAGCACCATCCTCGTCAAGAGCGGCGATCAGGTCATCGCCAAGTTCAAGCGGGAACGCCTGGCCCCCGGCGAGATGGAACACATCGCCCTGCCCAGAGTCCTGCTGGACAAGGCTCCGGTGGACGAGCTGACCATTGAGATCGAGGAGGCATGAGCGATATGAAAGAAGTAATTTGCACCTGCTGCCCCAAGGGCTGCCACCTGCAGGTGGATGAAGCAAACGATTATAAAGTGACCGGCAATGGCTGCCCCAACGGCATTGCCTACGGCAAAGAGGAGCTGACCCACCCCACCCGCATCATCACCAGCACGGTCCGGGCCGAGGGCGGCCTGCATCCCCGCTGCCCGGTAAAGACCTCCAAGCCTGTGCCCAAGGGCCAGATGGCCGAGGTGGTGGCCGCGCTGGACAGCATTGTCCTCCACACCCCCATCCATGTAGGCCAGGTGGTCGTGGAGAACGTCTGCGGCACCGGTGCTGACATCGTAACCTGCCGCGACATGGATTAACAAGCTTCCTGTCACCTCCGACCCCCTGATACAACAGAAAAGGACCGGCTCGCAAGAGCTGGTCCTTTTCTGTTGCTGTAGACAGAGAACGATGAGAAATCGGAAATTGCAAATAACCAGAAGCTTACAGCCCGAAACTGTACCGCAGGAACTGCACGATCTGCTCCGGGTGGGGTGCCCCCGCCGGGACAAAGAAATAATAGGTGTGCTGGACATTGGGGTCTGCATCGGCCCCGGTGCCCGCCACAAAGCGGCTCTGGGTCATATCCAGCGCAATGGCAGTCGTTTTACTGTCCGCGTCCGTGTTGAAAAAAAGCTGATCCGCGAGGGCTTCCCGCAGGTCCGCCGGGAGAAGCGCTTCGAGGTCTTCCATGGGGAACGTGTCTTTGTAATACTCCAGCACCTCGTCGCTGGTCACCACAAAATCCAGCTCGTGCATCATCATGTAGGCGGTCAGCTTGCCGTTGCTGGCGGCGGTGTACTCGCTGGCCTCGCCCCCCAGATCAATATAGAGGGCGTCGTCAAACACGACGCGCTGCTGGCGGGTGAGGGTCTGGGTGGCGGCGTAGTCTTTCTCGATGCGTTCCGCCGGGAAGAGGTTGTACTCGTCGTTGGTGAAAAAGCCCTGCAATAAAATTTCTTTGTGGCTCTGGATGACGGCGTCCCCGATGTAGAACCCAACAAGGAGGAGCAGTGCCAGCCCGATAAACCAGAAACGGTAATAGTGCAGGATGTATCCGGCCCGCTGTTTTGCGGTCATGGGGCGGAGCTTGGCGGCCTCCGTCTCTTTCCAGCGGGCAAAATATTGCTTGATGCTCATAAGTACCCGGCCTCCGCTCACAGCATTTTATTTTTCTGGAGCTTCCGCCGCTGGCGGCGCTCCTCCTGCTTCTGCTTCCAGGCGGCTTCTTCCTCGGCCAGCTCTCCGGTGTACTTTTTGAACACCATGTCCACAAAGTAGGAGGAGGCAAAGATGGCCAGCCCCACCCAGACGAAGAAAACACCGCTGAGGTAGAAGCACCCCACGCCCGCCAGCGCCCAAACCAGCGCCAGCGTCAGGGTAACGGGCAGGTTGCCCACGGCCATGACGAAGCTGTTGGTCAGCAGCTTCTTGAGCGGGAACTCAAACACGGCCAGCAGCGGCCAGATGTAAAACGTGCAGCCCAAGAAAAGAAACGCCAGGCAGAGCACCAGTGCTCCTACCAGAATGGCCGGGAGCCCGCCCAGAAAGAGGAACAGGTTCCACACGCCCACGAGGTCGGCCGCGAAAAACGCGAGGCCCGCCACCTCCAGCAGCCAGAGCAGGGTGGCTTTTTTGAAATTGTGCCGGAACGCCTTAAAGTACCCTGAGAGGATGCCTCCCTCGGTGTCCCGTACCTGATGCATGGTATAGGAATAGAACGCCGTGGTCGCGGCCCCCATGGTGACAAGCGGCAGGCTGGTGCCCACCCACAAAAAGCTCATACAGGTGACATCCGCGATCTTTCCGATAAAATTCCAGAATTTATTTTCCGGGTCAAACAAACGGCTCATGCAACGTTCCTTCCAATTTTCAGTAGATTTGGCTTATTCAGCCTTGTTGGTGCCCTCCAGGATGTTGGTGGTGATGTAATCCACCCCCATGGCCACCATGGCGTCGCCGTCCACGGCTTCGTTGACGGTCCAGACATTGTACTCCTGACCCAGGGCGTGCACTTTCCGCACGTTGTCCGGGGTGGCGGACTTGTAGTAGATATCAATGCCCAGGTTGTACTTTTCCAGGGTATCCAGCAATTTGTCGTCCCACTCTTTGATGAGGTACTGGGCCGGCTGGGTGGGATAGCGGCGGCGCAGGAAGATCAGGTTCTTGAGGGCAAACGAGATGAAGATGACGTGGTCGAGATACCCTGCTTTCTCGATCATGGAGACGATCTTATACACGTCGCTGGCCTTGAACTCGTTCTTGAGCTCCAGCACACAATGCTTGCCATACTTCTTGCAGATCTCAATATACTCCATCAGGGTGGGGATGGTCAAGTCGATGCGGCCGCGCTTGCCGTCGATGTCCACCAGCTGCAGCTTACGCAGGGTCTCAAAGGTAGACTCCTCAATGACCAGATGGTCGAGGCCGACGCGGGCGGTGTTGTCGTCGTGGAAGATGACGAACTGGCCGTCCACCGTGCGGTGGACATCCGTCTCCACGGCAAAATAGGTGGCGCGGTTGCAGGCCGCCACAAAAGCGGAGCAGGTGTTCTCTTTCTCAATGCCGCTCAGGCCGCGGTGCGCTACCATTTTGACATTTTTATTGTCGATCTTGATCGTATCCATAGCGAAATATTTCCTTTCCGTATCGTTTTATGATTTTGTCCCCGGCATCTACCGGAGTGATTCAGTGTTTGGCCCAGTCCTGGCTGCGGCCGACAGCCTTGTGCCAGCCCTCCAGCAGCTCTTCCCTCTGGGTCTCGCCCATTTTGGGCTCAAAGAGCTGGTTGCAGCTCCACAGGTGGGTGATCTCTTCCCGGCTCTTCCAGACGCCCGTGGCAAGGCCCGCCAGGTAAGCAGCGCCCAGAGCCGTGGTCTCCCGGATGGCCGGGCGCTGTACGACTTTATCCAGAATATCGGCCTGGAACTGCATCAGGAACTGGTCCCGGCTGGCGCCGCCGTCCACCTTGAGGGTCTTGATCTTGATGCCGGTGTCCTTTTCCATGGCACCCATCAGGTCCGCGCTCTGGTAGGCGATGGATTCCTCTGCCGCCCGGATGATGTGGTTCTGGGTGGTGCCGCGGGTGATGCCCAGAATGGCACCCCGGGCGTACATATCCCAGTAGGCGCGCCCAGGCCCGTGAACGCCGGCACAATGTACACGCCGCCGTTGTCCGGCACTTTCTGGGCGTAATACTCGGAGTCGCAGCTGTCTTGGATCATGTGCATCCCGTCCCGGATCCACTGGATGACGGCACCGCCCACGAAGACCGAGCCTTCCAGCGCATACTCCACCTCACCGTTCAGGCTGATGGCAATGGTGGTCACCAGGCCGTTCTTGCTCTGGTAGATCTCCTTACCGGTGTTCATCAGCAGGAAGCAGCCGGTGCCGTAGGTGTTCTTGGCGTCGCCGGGGGCAAAGCAGCCCTGACCAAACAAAGCGGCCTGCTGGTCACCGGCTATGCCGGCCACCGGAACATCCACACCCTGGATGTTGGTGTAGCCGTAGATCTCGCTGGAATCCCGCACCTCGGGCAGGATGCCGCGGGGGATGTCCAGTGCCTGAAGCAGCTTTTCGTCCCAGTCCAGCGTGCGGATGTTGTAGAGCATGGTGCGGCTGGCGTTGGTGCGGTCGGTCACATGGACCTTGCCGCCCGTCAGCTTCCAGACCAGCCAGGTGTCCACGGTACCGAACAGCAGCTCCCCTGCTTCAGCCTTTTCCCGTGCCCCGGGAACGTGATCCAAAATCCACTTGATCTTGGTGGCGGAGAAGTAGGCGTCCGGCACCAGGCCGGTGTTCTCCCGGATGTATTCGTCCATACCGGGGGTCTTGAGCAGCTCGTCCACGATGGGGGCCGTGCGGCGGCACTGCCAGACGATGGCGTTGTACACCGGGCGGCCGGTGGCACGCTCCCACAGGATGGTGGTCTCGCGCTGGTTGGTGATGCCGATGCCCGCAATGTCGCGGGGGTCCACGCCGCTCTGGGCGATCACCTCGTTCATCACGCCGTACTGGCTGGACCAGATCTCCATGGGGTTATGCTCCACCCAGCCCTGATGGGGGTAGATCTGCTCAAATTCCCGCTGCTGCACACAGAGGATGTTCTGCTCGTTGTCAAACAGGATGGCACGGCTGCTGGTCGTGCCCTGATCCAGCGAGAGAATGTACTTGGTCTGGCTCATATGAACTCTCCTTTTTCTGGTACGATCACGGACAAAAAAAGAGCGTGACAAACCAAAGCTTCCGTTGCTCTGTCTGCCACTCTCCTACTCTGAACAAACATCTATTCGCTTGGGTTTATTGTACTCCCACGGCAGAAGAATTACAAGCGCCTCCCACATTTTTGGTGGCTGTGCACAAAGGAGCACGCTGCCTCTTGAACACTCTGCCCGAAACCGGAACGCAAAACGCCCCCGCGCCGAGCCGGAATCTTCCGGTGCTCTGCACAGGGGCGCGGTTCTTTATTGGATGCAGGTGCTGCAGGGGGTATAGCCCGCGGCCACGGCCTCGTCGTAGCTGGAGAACAGGATCTGATTTTTCTCCGCCGGGAGGTTGGGGCAGGTGGGCAGGTGGAACTTTTTGCTGTTCACATTGCCGATGTAGGCCTGCTGCGCCGTACTGGACGCTGCAGGAGCAGTGGGGTTCAGCTGGCTGTCCGGCACAAAGTGCTCGGTGCCCACGGTGAGGTTCTGACCGTCGCTGCCGATGGTGATGGTGCCCTGCAGGTCGGTGCGGTAGACGTCCACCTTTGCGTCCCGCAGGATGCTTAACGTCTCCTCGTGGGGATGGCCATACTTGTTGTTCACCCCGCAGGAGATGATTCCCATTTCCGGCAGGACCGCGTTCAGGAAGACATAGCTGGTGGAGGTGGAAGAACCGTGGTGGCCCACCTGCAGCACATCCACCTTGAGGTTGGCCCCGCTGTTGACGAGGTCCCGTTCGGCGTCGGCTTCCATATCACCCGTGAGCAGAAAGCTGGTGGCACCGTAATCAATGCGGAGGACAATGGAGGTATCGTTGGTGTCACTGTACTGCGCCACCGGGCCCAGCTGGGTGATGGTTGCCCCGCCCAGCTGCCAGGTAGTGCCCACAGCGGGCACCTCTACCTGTAAGCCCTGCTGCTGGGTGTACTTGACGAAATCCTGAAAACACTTGGTGCTGGCCTCCGTCACCGGGGCATAGACGTGGTTGGCCGGGAAGTAAGCCAGTGCCGCGGCCAGACCGCCCACATGGTCCTCGTGGGCGTGGGAGCAGAAGACGTATTCCAGCCCCTCCACGCCCTGATTCTGTAAGTAGGAGACCACGAGGCTGCCGTCGTCCACATTGCCGCCGTCGTAGAGCATGAACTGCCCGTCGCACTCGATCAGCACGCTGAGGGCCTGCCCCACATCGATGAAGTGCATCTCAAACGGGGCATTGACGGAGTCCACGGTGGAGGCCGACGCCGCCGGGTTGGGGATGACGTCGGCGTTGCCGCCCGGGACAACGCCCGAGACATCACAGGCGGCCAGACTCAGAGCCAGCGCCGCCGCAACGGCCAGCGCGGCCAGACGGCGGAACAGCCCCGGCTTTTGGGCGGGGGTCACTTTTTCTTTTTGGAAGTTTTCCACGTTGCATTCTCTTTCTGTTGATTGTTTTCGGTTTATGGGTGACGGCGGAACAGCCCCGGCTTTTGGGCGGGGGTCACTTTTTCTTTTTGGAAGTTTTCCACGTTGCATTCTCTTTCTGTTGATTGTTTTCGGTTTATGGGTGCCGTTGGGGCATTGTTTTCGGTTTATGGGTGCCGTTGGGGCAAAGCGGGCTCCCGGGCTGGGCTGGCGGCCGCCTGCCGCGCGGCTGACCGGTGCCGCATGGCCTCCGCGGCGATTGCCCGGCTGGGTCTTTCCGCTGTGGGGCCGGACGCTGTAGGTGCCGTCCTGATGGATGGTCACATCCGCCGCCTCCGCCCGGCGTGCCGAGCGCTGGACGGCACGGCGGCCCTCGGCGGGCACCAGCAGGGGGATCAGGTCTTCCCGGTGGGTCATCCGCAGGGCCTTGACCACTTTCTCGGCGTTGCGGGGCTCATAGTACTGGAGCAGAGCGCGCTGCAAGGCCTTGCCCTCGGCAGTCTTTTCCACAAAAACAGGCTTGAGGGTGTAGGGGTCCAGCCCGGTGTAGAACATGCAGGTGCTCACGGTGCCGGGGGTGGGGTAAAAATCCTGCACCTGCTCCGGGCGCATGTGGTTCTTGTAAAGATACTCGGCCAGATAGACGGCATCTTTCAGGGTGCTGCCCGGGTGGCTGGACATGAGGTAGGGCACCAGATACTGTTTTTTGCCCGCTTTTTTGCTCAGCTCGTAGAATTTATCCTTGAACTTGTTGAACGTCTCGATGGGAGGCTTGCCCATGTAGGCCAGGGTGTTGGGAGCGCAGTGCTCCGGGGCCACTTTCAGCTGGCCGGAAACATGATACTCCACCAGCTCTTTGAAGAACGTATCGTCCGGGTCGGCCATCAGGTAGTCAAACCGGATGCCGCTGCGGATGAACACTTTCTTGACGCCGGGCAGCTCCCGGACACGGCGGAGGATCTTGAGGTAGTCGCTGTGGTCCACGATCATGTGGGAGCAGGTCTGCGGGGCCAGACAGTGCTTGCCGCCGTTGCACATGCCCCGGAGCATCTGCTCCCGGCAGGAGGGGAAGCGGAAGTTGGCGGTAGGCCCGCCGATATCGTGGATATAGCCCTTGAAATCCGGCTCATGGGTCATCCGCTCCGCCTCGGCCACGATGCTGTCCGCGCTGCGGCTGGTGACACGGCGGCCCTGATGGAGCTGGATGGCGCAGAAGTTGCAGCCGCCAAAACAGCCGCGGTTCTGGATGATGGAGAACTGCACCTCCCGGATGGCAGGCACGCCGCCCATATCTTCATAGATGGGGTGGTAACGGCGGGTGTAGGGCAGAGCGTAGACTTTATCCAGCTCCCAGCGGACAAGGGGCTTGGCCGGGATGTTCTGCACCAGATATTTCTCGCTCTGCTTCTGGACGATGATCTGGCCGCTGACCACATCCTGATTGTCCATCTGGATGCGGCAGGCCTTGGCGTAGGCCGTCTTGTCGCTGGCCACTTTTTTGAAGCCCGCGCACTCCACATACCGCTCGGGCAGGTGGTCAAAATCGGTCAGGTAGCAGGTGCCGTCCACATCGGTGATGCTCTCCACAGGCTCCCCTGCCGCCAGCCGCCGGGCGATCTCCACGGTCTGGTGCTCGCCCATGCCGTAGCTGATGAGGTCGGCACCGGAATCTTCCGCGATGCTGGGCAGCACAGTGTCCAGCCAGTAATCGTAATGCGCAAAACGGCGCAGGGAGGCTTCCAGGCCGCCCAGGATCACGGGCAGGTCCGGGTAAGCCTCTTTGGCCAGCTTGGTGTAAACGGTGGCGCTGCGGTCCGGGCGGGCACCGCCCTTTCCGCCGGGGGAATACTCATCCTCGCGCGGGGGATCTTTGCCACCGAGTAGTGGCTCACCATACTGTCCACGTTGCCGCCGCCGATGAAGAAGCCGTACTTCGGCTTGCCGAACCGCTTGAAGTCCTCGCAGTCGGTATAGCGGGGCTGTGCCAGCACGCCGATCTTATAGCCCTCTGCCTCCAGCAGGCGGCTGATGATGGCGGTGCCAAAGCTGGGGTGGTCCACATAGGCGTCACCGCCCACCACCACAAAGTCCAGCTGGTCCCACCCCCGCGCCTCCATGTCGGCGCGGCTGATGGGGAGAAATTCGGTGTAGGTCTGCTGTTCCATGTTACTCCTTTTCTCTTTATTCTTCCGGCTGGTTCATCTGCATTTCCAGCCACTGCTGGCGGCTGATGAGCACGGCGCGGGGCTTGGCACCCTCGTAGGGGCCAATGATGCCTTTCTCTTCCATTTCGTCCATGATGCGGGCCGCGCGGGCATAGCCCAGCTTGCAGCGGCGCTGCAGCAGGCTGGTAGACGCCTGCCCGGCGTCGATGACCACTTCCACGGCCTGCTTGAGCATCGGGTCGCTGCCGGAATCCTCGTCGGAGTCGGCGCTGCCGCTGCCGCCCTTTTTGCCATCCTGAATGGCGTGGCGCTCCATCGCCTCGATCATGGCCTCGTCATACTGGACGGTGGCGCTCTGCTTGATGAAATTCAGCACCCGGCTGATCTCTTCATCCCGGACAAAGGTGCCCTGAATCCGGGTGGGCTTGGGAGCGCCCACGGGCATGAAGAGCATGTCACCCATGCCCAGCAGCTTCTCGGCACCGGCACCATCCAGGATGGTGCGGCTGTCCACCTGGCTGGACACCGCAAACGCAATGCGGCTGGGGATGTTGGCCTTGATCAGGCCGGTGATAACGTCCACGCTGGGGCGCTGGGTAGCCACGATGAGGTGCATCCCGGCCGCGCGGGCTTTCTGGGCAATGCGGCAGATGGAGTCCTCCACGTCTTTGCCCACCACCATCATCAGGTCGGCCAGCTCGTCGATGATGATGGCAATGTAGGGCATCTTTTCCAGCGTGGAGTCGGTGGCCGCCAGCTTGTTGAACGATTTGATATCGCGGACATTGTTCTCCGCGAACATGTGGTAGCGCCGCTCCATCTCCTGCACCGCGGAACCCAGAGCGCCTGCCGCCTTTTTCGGCTCGGTGACCACGGGCATGAGCAGATGGGGAATGCCATTGTACTCCGCCAGCTCCACGACTTTGGGGTCGATGAGGAGGAGCTTGACGTCCTCGGGGCTGGAACGGAAGAGCAGGCTCATGATGATGCTGTTGACACAGACGGATTTACCACTGCCCGTGCTGCCCGCAATGAGCAGGTGGGGCATCTTGCACAGGTCGGCCACCTGGGCCACACCGGCAATGTCCTTGCCCAGGGCGATGCCCAAGGGCGAAGTCATCCGCAGGAACGCCTGGCTCTCAAACACGCTGCGGATATAAACGGGGGTCTTTTTGTGGTTTGGCACCTCGATGCCCACAGCAGGCTTGCCCGGGATGGGGGCCTCCATGCGGACATCGGCCACGGCGAGGTTCAGGGCGATATCGTCCGCCAGCGAGGTGATGCGGCTGATCTTGACGCCCGCCATCGGCTGCACCTCGTACCGGGTGACCGAGGGGCCGCGGGAGATATCCAGCACTCGGGTGCGGACGCCAAAGCTCTCCAGCGTATCCACCAGCTTCTGGGCGTTGGCCTTGAGCTCGTCCTGCGCGCCCACATCCGTTTCCTCGGGGGCACGCTCAAACAGCTCGATGGAGGGGTACTGATACTGGTAGGTCTCCACCGTCTCGGCTTCTTCGGCAGGGGCACTGGCGGCGGCCTGCTCCGAGGCGGCAGGCTTTTCCATGGCCGCTGCCACTAAGGTATTAAGGTCTTTCTCCTCCACCGGCTCAGAGGTAATGCTGATCCAGCCGTCCTCGTCCGGGGCGGAGCGGAACGCCACAGCGTTCTCCGCGCTCACCCGGTGCGGCTCCGCAGGGCTGACCGGGATGGGCTCAAACTCCGGCTCTTCCACAGCAGGGGCATCCGCATTCAGGCCCGGCATACCGGGCGTCTGGGTGGGGGCCGGGGCGATATCCGCCGGGGCCACCGCAATGTCGCCGGGTTCCGGTGCGGGCCCCGGCTCCGGCTTGCGGAAGAAGTCCTCCGCCGGGGTCTCCACCGCATCCGGTACCACCGGCTTGACGATGGCGCGGGGTGCCGCGTTGCGGAGCGGGTCCATGCCAAACGTGCCGCCCGGGCCCAGAATGACGGGTTCGATGGGCTCACTGCCGCCCTCTTTTACCTGGGTATGGTCCGGGCCCAGGTCGATGTCAAAGGGCGCGCGGGGCCCCGGGGCGCTGACCTGGATGGGTTCAAATTCCGGGGCAGGCTGAGGCGGGGCACATCCGCCGGATCCGGAGCCGGAGGCGGTTCGTAACCCAGGTTGGGGTCCTGGGGCGGCTCGGGCTCTGCCTCGCCCTCCAGCTCTTTGGTCACCTTATGGCCCCAGGAGAGCACACCGGACAGCCAGCCGGGAGCCTTGAGGCCGGTTTCTTCGTCGTCCTCAAAGTCCTCGTCCAGCTCGTCGGGATCTTCCTCCTCGTAGGATCCTTCTTCCGCCTCCGCGGCAAGGCGCTCCGCCCTGCGTTCCGCGCGGCGGGCGGCGTTCTGCTCATAGACGGCCACGCCTTTTTCGTGCACGCCGCCGCCCACGTTGCAGAGCCACTGCCAGACTTCCGCCGGGGTGATATCAAAAATGTACAGGCTGGCGCAGAGGGCCAGCGCCGCCATGACCAGATTGGCTGCCGGGCGCCCGCAGAGCAGCAGCAGATTGCCGCCCAGCACGGCACCCAGCGCGCCGCCGGACAGCCAGGCGTTGACACCGTTCTGGTAACAGGCGGCTACCATGGTCGCCGCCGGGACATCGGCGGGGATATCCGAGAACACGATGACCGTGCTGCTGGCAAACACCAGCCCCAGCAGCAGCTTTGCAATGTGGGGCAGCAGGTCCTCGCCGCGGGTGTACAGGATGGCCAGATAGCACAGCGCCGCGCCCACCACAAAGCTGCCGCAGCCAAACACGCCAAACAGCGCGTCGTGCAGAGTCTTCCAGACCGCGCTGCCCGGCACAAAAGCCAGCGCCATGAGGATGAGGCCCAAAAACAAGGTCACCAGCCCCGCAGGCATCCGGTCCTGTGCCCGGCTTCTCCGGCGCTGTCTGCCGCGCCCCGCAGTGGATTTTCGTTTCCGTTTTGCCATGTTCGCTCTTCCCTGTCGTTTCTATGATAAAATCGATTTCGATACTTCTCGATTCTTTCATTGTACCACGCGGAAAGTCAAATGGCAAATTATCCTTTTTCTATTTCCTGATACAACCACTCCAACGCGTCCGAAATGCCGCCCAACTGGTCGATGAGCTTTTCCCGCACGGCCTTGCGGCCGTCCAGCACCGTGCCAACATCCATCACCAGCTCCCCGGTGCGGAGCATCAGCTCGGTGTAGCGCTTTTCCGTCATGCCGCTGTGGGCCGCCACAAAACCGGTGATCCGCTCCTGCATCTGCTCAAACCACCGCATGGTCTGGGGCACGCCCAAAATCATGCCGGAATGGCGCACCGGGTGGATGGTCATGGTGGCCGTGGGCACAATAAAGCTCCGCCGGGCGCTCACCGCCAGCGGGATCCCAATGGAGTGCCCGCCGCCCAGCACCACGGCGGCGCTGGGCTTGGAGATGCTGGCAATGAGCTCCGCCAGCGCCAGCCCGGCCTCCACATCCCCGCCCACCGTGTTGAGCAGCACCAGCAGCCCCTCGATGCCGGGGTCCTCCTGCACCGCCACCAGCTGGGGGATGACATGCTCATATTTGGTGGTTTTCTGGCCCTGGGGCGCTTCCACATGGCCCTCCACCTGCCCCACTACCGTCAGACAGTGGATGGCGTGTTTGCCCCGGGTGCGCCAGATGCTGCCCAGGTCCTCGATCTGCTCCTGTTCCAGCCGCTGCTGCTCCACAGGGCTGCCTTTTTCGTCGTTCGTTTTCTCTGCCATCTTCCATCCTCCCGGCCGTTTTTTCTCAGGATTCCCCGGGCGGCACGGTGCTATTCCGAAAGCTAAAAATCTTAGCCAAAAAAATTTTGTCCAAAGGGTTTGACATTCTCGTATCAGGCTGTATACTTTATATTAACTAAAACATTGTCAAATATGTATCATTATTGCAAAAATTCTGAGAATCTGTCGGCGCGTCCTGCTTGCACTGCTCCCCTGCCCGGCACCTTTTGCAGAAAGGAGATTTTCTGATATGAACACCCCCGGAAAAGCGTCGCTCCCCGTCATCAAGCGGCTGCCCAAATATTACCGCTACCTGCGCACGTTAAAAAATGATGGCATCACCAGCATCTCGTCCCGTGAGCTAGCTGCCCAGATGGGCACCACCGCCTCCCAGGTGCGGCAGGATTTCAACTGCATCGGCGATGTGAATGGCCGGCAGGGCATCGGCTACTCGGTGGAGAACCTGCTCTCCATCCTGGAGCATCTGCTGTTTGGCAACGGCGACCTTCTGCCCACCATCCTCATCGGCTGCGGCCGCTTAGGCAAGGCCGTGAGCCGTTTTATCACCACCGACACCAATGGTTACAAGCTGATCGCTGCCTTTGATAACTCCGCCGACGAAGTGGGCAAGGAGATCAGCGGCGTGCAGATCTTGAACATTGACCAGCTGGAAGCGTTCTGCGCCGAGCATCACCCCGAGGTGGCCGTTCTCTGCCTGCCCCGCAGCGGTGCCGAGGAGCTGAGCAGCCGCCTGGTCAGCTTGGGCATCCAGGGCTTCTGGAATTTCTCCCACTACGACCTGTCCATTTCTTACCCGGATGTGGTGGTGGAGAACGTTCATCTGGGCGACAGCCTGATGAGCCTGGGCTACCGCCTGCGCAATCAGGACTGATCTCTTATACCGTATAAAAGTAATATGCAACCCTCTCCGACCTATTTTGACTGGGAGGGTTGCCTTTTTATGAGGAGAAAACAATGGCAAAACTTTATTTTCGTTACGGTGCCATGAACAGCGGCAAGAGCACCGCCCTGATGCAGGTGGCCCACAACTACGAGGAGCAGGGAATGCGGGTGCTCATCCTCAAGCCGCAGGTGGATACCAAGGGCGGCGGCGAGCTGGTCAGCCGCCTGGGCGTGCGCCGCAAGGCCGACCTCCTGGTTCCCCCGGAAATGGACGTGTTTGCAGCGGTGCAGCAGGCCGCTGCCGCAGCCCCGCTGGCCTGTGTCCTCTGCGACGAGAGCCAGTTCTTCACGCCCCAGCAGGCCGAGGAGCTGTTCATGGTCACGGTGGAGCTGAACATCCCGGTCATCTGCTACGGCCTGCGGTCTGATTTTTCCCTCAAGGGTTTCCCCGGCTCCACCCGCCTGCTGGAGCTGGCCCACACCATCGAGGAGATGAAGACCATCTGCACCTGCGGCCGCAAAGCCACCTGTAACTGCCGCAAGGTCAACGGCGAGTTCGTCTTTGAGGGGGAACAGGTCGCCATCGATCTGCAGAACGATGTGCAGTACGTCAGCATGTGCCCCCAATGCTATTTCAAAGCCCGCAAAGAATTTTATGCCAAGCGGGCTGAGCATCTGTCCAAGTAAATTTTTTCCATTTACGCTGTCTGCAATTGCGGGCAGCGCTTTTTTCATCCGTTTTACGAGCAATTAGTATATCAGTTGCAAGGCAATTCGCACGTTTATTGCGTTATTGATATATCAGTTTCACATGAGAATCATCTGTCTTCGATTGTTTTATTGTATACAACACTCCAGCGACAATTTTCCACACCGCATAAAATTATAACAATTTACGTTGTTTTGTCGTCCAAGACCCTCGATTTTCTATGCAAAGTGTTGAAGTATACAAGTTGCACAGTTTTTTAACCGAAGTTTATTCATTCTGGCAAGGACGCCGATGCCTCCGCAAAGGTTATGACAATATTTGTGCGTTTTTAGAGTGTATCACGCCAAATTCTATCTTTCTTTTTGTGAATGCTTTTGTTATCATAATTGTATACAACGGATGCTTTGCAGAGGCTCCGTTCCACACGAGGTTTTCTACACAATTAGGAGGAGAACAAAAATGAGCAAGGCAATTTCTCGTCGTGATTTCATCAAGGTCACTGGCGCTGTGGGTGCAGCCGGTCTGCTGGCTGCCTGCGGCGGCAACAGCGGCGCGGCTTCCAGCACCGCTCCTGCTTCTTCCGCGGCAGCTGCTTCTGTTGAGGCCGTCGGCGGCCTGAGCAGC
Organism: Faecalibacterium sp. OF04-11AC; assembly: GCF_003460645.1. Classification (NCBI taxonomy): domain Bacteria; kingdom Bacillati; phylum Bacillota; class Clostridia; order Eubacteriales; family Oscillospiraceae; genus Faecalibacterium; species Faecalibacterium sp. OF04-11AC. The sequence continues at coordinate 47,393 of NZ_QTVP01000015.1, forward strand.
GACCCCGTTACCCTGACCATGAGCTGGTGGGGCGGCGAGTCTCGTCACAATGCATACCAGGATGCCATCAAGGCTTTCTCCGCTGAGCACAGCAACATCACCGTCAACCCCACCTTTGCCGCATGGTCCGGCTGGGAGGATACCATGTCCACCAAGTTTGCCGGCGGCGTGGCGGAGGATGTCTGCCAGATCAACTGGAACTGGCTGTACAACTATTCCAAGAACGGCCAGACGTTCGTTGACCTGAACAGCACCACCGATTATCTGGATCTGTCTCAGTGGGATGAGGCGCAGCTGACTGCCTGCAACGTGGCAAACGCTCAGCAGTGCGTGCCTGTCTCCATGACCGGCCGTATCTTCTACTGGAACATGACCACCTTTAACAAGGCTGGCATTACCGAGGTCCCCAAGTCTCTGGACGATCTGATGGCAGCCGGCAAGACTTTCCAGGAGAAGCTGGGCGATGACTACTATCCCCTGCACCTGGCGCTTACGACCGTATGATCCTGATGGTCTTCTACCTCGAGTCCAAGTACGGCAAGGACTGGGCAGACCCCACCACCTCTACCCTGAACTACACCGCGGACGAGATCGCGGAGGGCATCGACTTCATCAAGAGCCTGGTCGATGGCCACGTCATCATGAGCCTGCCCACCTACTACGGCTCCAACGGCGACAACGCCGCTCACCAGTCCACCGAGTGGATCACCGGCAAGCTGGCCGGCTGCTTCGAGTGGGATTCCTCCGCTACCAAGTATCAGGACGCTCTGGACGAGGAGAACAAGCCCGGCTTCACCGTCGGCGAGGAGATCAAGTTCGGCGATTACAACGGCGGCTTCTCCAAGGTCTCCATGGGCCTGGCCATCACCAAGACCTGCGAGCACCCCGCGGAGGCAGCTACCCTCATCAACTTCCTGCTGAACGAAGAGGCTGGCGCTTCCATCATGGGTTCCGAGTGCGGCATCCCCGCTTCCAAGGCTGGTCTGGCTGCCGCTCAGGCTGCGGGCGCTGTCAAGGAGCTGGTTGCCGAGGCAAACGGCAAGGTCATGGCTTTCGTTTCCAACAAGCTGGATCCCCTGTTCGAGTCCAACGACCTGAAAGCAAACGGCACCGGCGTTTACCAGGAAGTCTTCGACACCGTCGATTACGATAACAAGTCCGGCGCTGACGTTGTTGACATCCTGCTGGATGGCATGGATGCCGTCGGTTACACCGTCGAGTAATTCTTCCACACGCTGCAGCGGGGTCCGAGTTACGGTATAAACTCCCGCCCCCTCGATTCTGTTTGGTACATTGTAGGGGCATCCGCCGCCCAAGAGGTGGATGCCCCTTTTTTGCAAGAAAAAGATGTCTAAACTTTGACCAAGATGTGTCCAAACCATGCTGCACCCACCCCGAATTTTCAAAAAGGAGGATTCCCGGATGAAAGAAAGCAAAGCGCCCTCGCTCGGGCGTACCCCGGCCCAGAAGTTTTTTGACAAATGGCAGGGCCTGTTCTACCTGATCCCCTGGATCATCGGCTTCGTCGTCTTCAAAGCCATTCCGTTTGGCCAGTCGCTGTACTACAGCTTTACGGATATGAACTTCTTTGAGGGCATCCACGAGTACGGCCTGATGAACTACGCCACCGCGTTCACCAATGCCAAGATCACCAAGCACTGATCACCACGTTCAAGTACGCGTTCATCACCGTGCCCCTGAAGCTGATCTTCGCGCTGTTCATCGCTTACATCCTGAACTTCAAGATCGCCTGCGTGAACCTGTTCCGTACCATTTACTACATCCCGTCCATCCTGGGCGGTTCCGTGGCCATCGCCGTGTTGTGGAAAGCCGTCTTCCGTGATGACGGTCTGGTCAACACCCTGATCCGTATGATCACCTTTGGTCACGCACAGGGCCCCTCCTGGCTGTCTGACCCGACTTACGCGCTGTGGATCATCTGCTTCCTGCGCATCTGGCAGTTCGGTTCCGCCATGGTGCTGTTCCTGGCCGCTCTGAAAGGCGTGCCCGCGGACCTGTACGAGGCTGCCACCATCGACGGTGCCGGCAAGTGGAAGCAGTTCTTCTCCATCACCGTTCCGATGATCACCCCCATCATCTTCTACAACCTGGTCACTCAGATCTGCCAGGCGTTCCAGGAGTTCAATGGCCCGTTCATCATCACCAACGGCGGCCCCCGCAACTCCACCACCCTCATCTCCATCCTCGTTTACAACTACGCTTTCAAGTCCAACGAAATGGGTATGGCTTCCGCACTGGCCTGGATCATGTTCGTCATCGTCTGCATCCTGACGATCATTGCCTTTACCAGCCAGAAGAAGTGGGTCTACTACTCGGATGAAAGGTAAGGTGTAACACTATGGGAATGAAAGCTTCTAACGCCATCGCGACGTTTTTCAAGTACTTTGTCCTGATTCTGGTGGGCCTTATCATGATCTACCCGCTGCTGTGGATGATCAGCGCCACCTTTAAGGACAACAGCGAGATCTTTGCAGGCATCGGCCTGTGGATCAAGAACCCCACCCTCGAGGGCTATCAGAACGCGCTGAACAACTTTGGCGGTTCCATCAACATCCTGCAGGCCATGCTCAACACCTACAGCTATGTTCTGCCCAAGGTCATCTGCACCGTGGTCTCCTCCTGCGTGGCCGCCTACGGTTTTGGCCGTTTTGATTTCCCGGGCCGCAAGATCCTGTTCAGCATCATGCTGGCCACCCTCTTCCTGCCCCAGGTCGTCCTGAACGTGCCGCAGTTCCTGCTGTACACCAAGTTCGGCTGGGTCAACAGCCCGTTCTATCTGGCCATCTGGGTACACTGCGCATTTGCTACCGAGACCTACTTCGTGTATCAGCTGGTGCAGTTCATGCGCAATGTCCCCCGTGATCTGGACGAGGCTGCCGCCATCGACGGCTGCTCCTCGTTCCAGACCCTGTACAAGGTCATTGTCCCCATGCTGATGCCCGCTCTGGTGTCCTGCGCCCTGTTCCAGTTCATGTGGAGCTGCAACGACTTCATGGGCCCGCTGCTTTATGTGCAGACCCCTGCCAAGTACCCCATGTCCCTGTTCGTCAAGCTGTCCATGGATGGTGATACGGGCTTTGCCTGGAACCGCATCCTGGCCCTGTCGCTGATCTCCATTCTGCCGCAGCTGATCGTCTTCTTCTGCGCACAGGATCAGTTCGTCGAAGGTATCTCCGCGGGTGCTGTCAAGGGCTAAGCGCTCTTTCTCTCGCGGCCAAGACGGCTGAAACCACAAACACCCCCTGTGCCATTGCCCGTAAGATGGTACAGGGGGTGTTCTGTTGTTAACTGGCTAGCCTCTCAGGCCGCCTGTCGTCAGCGATGACGGAGAGGGCAAGGCTGTTTGCCTCATCGATGGCTCTTCCGGTATTGCAGCGGCCCGGTGCCCATGGTCTCCCGGAAGACACGCCGGAAATGGGCGGCGCTGGCAAAGCCCGTCTGCTCCGCCACCGTGCCGATGCTGAGCTCCGTTGTCTCCAGCAGCTTCTGGGCGGCCTCGATGCGGCGGCCATTGATGTAATCCACAATGGACTGCCCCGTTACCCGCCGGAACAGGCGGCTGAGGTAATAGGGCGAGATGTAAAACTTTGCCGCCACCTCGCTGAGGGAAAACTTCTGCTGGTAATTGGCGGCAAGGTAGGCGCAGATCTGCTCCACTGTCTCGTTGCGGGGGCGGGCGGCGTGGCTCTCGGCCCGGTACTCCTGCTCTGCATAGTGGAGCAGGAGCCCCAGGTAGAGCACACCCGGATAATCCTGCTCGCCCCGGGCTTTCCGCATCAGCTCCAGCACCGTCCGCAGACAGCTGGACCACTGCACCGGGCCGTATAAGAGCGTGGCCTGCCCCGGCTCAAACAGGGCGCTGTAGTCCCGCTGGGCCATATTCCGGATATCGTGGAGGGCCGCCACCGGGAAGCGGCACCCCAGCAGCTCCGGCGGCACACTGCCCGCCTGCTGCAGCCGCCCGCTGCCCGGGCCCAGCAACAGCGCGCAGCCAGGAGCCGCCAGCGTGGTCTGGCCATCCCACTGGACATTGCAGCTGCCGCCCGAGACCAGGATCAGATAACAGAGCTCTTCTTCGCTCGTGAGTTCTCTGGCCTCTGCTCCCAGCCGCAGGTTCTCCGCCACGATCTTTGCATTGAGCCGTTCCCGTTCCGCACGCATGTTCCGCATCCCCCTGCATTTTACTTGCTTTTAGTGTACCATGCCGGCCCGGCCGGGCAAGCCGCAATACACTTCTGTTTTTTCCATTTTCTCAAATCTCTTTCAGGAGGCTGTTTATGAATCTGTCTCTCATCCGCTCCATGACCCGCAGTGCGGTCTTTGAGCTTGAAAACGGGCTGTGCTTCCGCCCTGCCCACCCGTTCACTGTCACGCTGAACGGCGAAACCATCTATGATACCTGCAACACCAATGTGTTCTCCCTCTTCTCCCTGCTCCCCGGCACCACTTATACCGTGGGCGTGCAGGCCGAGGGCGAGAGCCTGAGCCTGGAGTTCACCACCGAGGCCGAGACGTTCTTTGTGGACGCCTCCCGCTACGGCCTGGTGGGCGACGGCGAGACGGACAACACCGTCAAGCTGCAGGCGGCTCTCTCCACCTGCCCCAGGGGCGGCACCGTGTATGTCCCCGCCGGACGCTACCGCACGGCCAGCCTGTTCCTCAAGAGCAATACCACCCTCTACCTGGAAAAAGGCGCCGTGCTCCTGGGCGATAACGACCGCACCCACTACCCCATCCTGCCCGGCGTGCTGCCCAGCGAGAACGAGGTGGACGAGTATTACCTGACGGGCTGGGAGGGCAACCCCCTGAACAGCTTTGCAGGCCTGCTGAACATCACCCAGGTGCACGATGTGGTCGTGACCGGTGAGGGCACCCTGGACTGTGACGCCCAGAACGGCGACTGGTGGGTGAACCCCAAGGTCAAGCGGATCGCGTGGCGTCCCCGCGCCGTGGCCATGGTGGACAGCGAGAATGTCTGCCTGCACGGCATCACCGTCCAGAACAGCTACTCCTGGACCATCCACCCCATCTTCGTCAAGCAGCTGGACCTGCTCCACTTCAACATCAATAACCCCTACAACGCCCCCAACACCGATGGCATCGACCCCGAGAGCTGCGAGTATACCCGGATCATCGGCGTCAACATCCATGTGGGTGACGACTGCATCGCCATGAAAGCCAGCAAAGTCTTCCTGGGCATGAAGCTCAAGAAGAGCTGCGAGCACACCATCATCCGCAACTGCCTGCTGGACAAGGGCCACGGCGGCATCGTCATTGGCAGCGAGATGAGCGGCGGCGTCAAGGATATGGTGGTCACCCAGTGCCTCATGGACCACACCGACCGCGGCCTCCGCGTCAAGACCCGGCGCGGCCGCGGCAACACCGCCGTCATTGACGGGCTGGTCTTCCGCAACGTGGAGATGCGGGGCGTCAAGGCGCCGTTCGTCATCAACATGTTCTACTTCTGCGACCCGGACGGCCACGGCCCCTATGTCCAGTGCCGCGAGCCTCTGCCGGTGGACGAGTACACCCCCAAGCTGGGCACCCTGACCATGGAGAATATCGTGGCCACCGACGCCCAGTTTGCAGGCTGCTACTTCGACGGCCTGCCGGAGCAGCCCATTGAGCGGGTGAGCATGAAGAATGTCACCATCACCTTTGACCCCGAGGCCAAGGAAGGCCAGGCGGCCATGGCCGACAACCGCCCGTTTGTGAAAAAGCTGGCCATTTACGCCGAGAACGTCAAGGAGATCGACCTGCACAACGTGAAGATCGAGGGCTATGAGGGCGAGCGGCTCCACTTTGCAAATGTCGGCCATTTTGAGGAGGACTGAAAGCCATGACGCATTCTGAAATTCTGACCATGCTGGGCGATTACGTGGATTACCTCATCGCCAATTCCAGCGCCGAAGCACCCATGTGGAACATTGAGAAAGTGCGCAGCGGCAAGCCCAACAAGTGGAACTACATCGACGGCTGCATGATCACGGCCTGCCTGAGCCTGTACCACACCACGGGCGACCAGAAGTATCTGGATTTCTCCAAAAACTTCATCGACTATTTTGTGCAGGAAGACGGCTCCATCCAGACCTACGACCCCAAGGAGTACAACCTGGACAACGTGAATCAGGGCAAGAACCTGTTCACCCTGTACGACATTTACGGCGAGGAGAAATACCGCAAGGCCATTGATGTCATCCGCGGCCAGCTGGAGACCCAGCCCCGCACCAAGGAAGGCAACTTCTGGCACAAGGACATCTACCCCTGGCAGGTCTGGCTGGACGGCACCTACATGGCCCAGCCGTTCTATATGGATTACGAGACCCGCTACAACAAGATGCAGGGCTGCATTGACAGCTACAAGCAGTTCATGAACATCAAAAAGCACATGCGGGACGAGAAGACCGGCCTGTACTACCACGGCTATGATGAGAGCCGCCAGATGTACTGGGCCGACCCCGTGACCGGCTGCAGCCCCAACTTCTGGCTGCGGGCCATGGGCTGGTTCATGGTGGCCATGGTGGACACGCTGGAGCGGATGGACGAGCAGCTGTACAACGAGTACCGCGGCATCATGGCCATGTTGAAGCAGACCATTGAGGACGTGCACAAGTTCCAGGACGAGGAGACCGGCATGTTCTGGCAGGTGATGGATCACCCCGGCGTGGAGGGCAACTATCTGGAGACCAGCGGCACGGCCCTGTTTGCCTACGCCGTGCTCAAGGGCGTGCGCCTGGGCTACCTGCCCAAGCGGATGGCTGCCTGGGCCGAGAAAGCATTCTACGGCACCTGCGATCAGTACCTCTCCCAAAACCCGGACGGCAGCCTGCAGCTGGGCGGCATCTGCCTGGTGGCCGGCCTTGGCGGCAAGGACCACCGGGACGGCTCCCTGGCCTATTACTTCAGTGAGCCCGTCGTCTGCAACGACGCCAAGGGCGTGGGCCCGCTGGTGCTGGCTTACACCGAGATGATCGCAAAGAAATAAACCTCTCCCATAACAAGTAAAAAACCAACCGCCACGGTGACAGATGCCGTGGCGGTTGGTTTTTGCACTTTTTTCCTTGTCCGTCGTCCCTCTATAGAACGCATCTATATTGTACCGAGAGACAAGCCCTTTGTAAAAGGTCTGTTTGGTATTGCAGAAATACAAAATTTGTATGGCTGCATCCGATCAGGCTTCGGGAGCTTTGCCTCCCGCCAGTGAGGGAACGGGAGCAGTCACTGCTCATTCTCTTCCTCGAGCAGCGACTCCACATCGGTGGCCTTTGCCATTTCCTCGGCCGTCCAGTCCAGCTGGACGGTGCCGTTCAGATCCAGCTCATAGTTTTCTTTTTGCGCCAGACTGCCGGAGGACAGGTCCCTGTCCGCATCCGAAAATCCCCTGCAGAAAAAGCCGATCTGTTTGGGCTGCACTTCCATCTGTTGGACCACATTGGTCAGGCGGCGGCAGTCTTTTGCAAAGGCCTCTGCACTGTCATAGGGGCCCTGCAGCCAGACGTTCAGCTCCAGCGTTTCGGTGTTGTCCGGTGTCAGCTTTTCCACATCGTTGTGATTGCTGTAAAGCTCCACCCAGCAGCCCATGTCCTTGAGGCGGATGTCCGATGCCTCCTGCTGGAACTTTTCGTACACGCTCTGCTGGTAGGCATCCCTCAGCCTCTGTTCCTGCTGCTGGGCCTCTGGATCCACTTGTTCCCACACCAGCGGCAGGAGGGTCAGGCCAAAGCAGCAGGCCATCAGGACCAGACAGACGAACACCGAGACGAAATCGTATTTGCCGCGCTGCGGCTTTTTGGCATAGTGCAGCACCTCGCACCCCAGCAGAACGAGGCCTGCTGCCGGAACGATCTTCAGCACCAGCAGCGCGTCAAAATTCGGCAGGAAGTGATAAGCAAAGAAAAATATCCCCGCAGTAATCAGGCAAATGCCCAGCGTCACACTGCCCACCCGCCGGACCGGCTCTGCCTGTGCGGCGGCAGGAGGCGGATTTTTCGGGACCCAGCTCGTTTCCGGGGCGGTATCCGCTGTCGTTTCCTTTCCGTTTTGGACAATTTTTGTTGAAATATCCGGTTCGTTATTCGTCATGGCCATTTTCCTCCTTTGCGGAAGTGTCATCCGACAGGGTCATCTCCGGCGCATCCGGCTGGGCATGGTATTCCTGGAAGTCGGCATCCTCGGCAGCGTCTTCCTGTGCCTCGGCCTGTTTTTTGCCGGCCTTTTGGGGGCCGCGCACCAGCCAGACACCACAGAGGATGAGGGCCACGCAGAGCACCACATCCGGCAGCCGATCCATCACCAGATAAAATGCCCGGAACACCACGCTGTCCCGGCCCCAGCGCCACAGAACATCGTTCAAAAGATTCATAATGATGTTCTCGTAGGCGATCAGCGCGCCAAAGGCGATGAGGGCCCAGCCCACCAGCTTGTGGCTGTCCAGCAGAAGCCGGGCAAGGCGCTTGTCCTTGGGGTCCAGGTGGACCAAATAGTCATCCGCCGGGGCATTGCCCAGGGCGATCTGCGCCCGGAGGTTGAGGGTATCAAAAAAGCTGTACATAAAAACGAGCAGCAGAAAAAACGCAATGGGGGAAAACAGCACCGCCAGCACACAGATGGCACAGCACATCAGCATCAGCGAAAGGCCCCGTTTCATATAGCCCTGGTACATCTGGCCCGCGCCGGGGATGAACGCGAACAGCAGGGTCAGCAATCCATTTTTCAGCATAACAAATCCTCACATTCTCAGGTTACACTTTGTTTGGGTGTGGTCGGGATCGCTCCGGCGTCGGGCGTTTTGCCCGGGAGCAGATTTTCCAGCACGCCGGAAAGTTTGTGGTAGAACTCCTGCCGGGTCTCCATGGGCTTGCCCGTCAGCTCCTGCGGCGGGGTGCTCATGGTCTGGGAGGGCAGAATGGTTTTCAGGTCGCAGCCGCGGCCCAGCATGGCCGTGATGGCCCCGGACCGCCAGAGGCTGAGCGCCAGCACGGCGGCAACGCCTGCCACGGCCACCCGGCCATAGGTGCTCTGCATCAGCCGCACCCAAATCGTCGTCATGATGGTGCCATGCACCCCGCGGGGCGGCGTTTCCAGCACGTCCGCCGTCAACAGGGCCGTGTAGCGGTCCATGCATTTGTCGCAGTAAGAGAGGTGTTCAGCCGCTTCCAGCCGCCCCAGCTCGTCCAGCTGCCCATCCCGCAGGCCTGTAAGCCTCATCGGTCAGGCATCCGTCCTCCCGGAACAATTCCAGTTCTTTTTCATCCATTCTGGTTCCTCCTTTCCGGTTTCTGCGGGGCTTCCGCCCCACTGGCCCGCAGCTGGGCGGCCAGCATCTTTTTGGCCCGGTACACCTGGGCCTCCACGGTTTTCTGGGGCCTGCCGCAGAGGCGGGCCGCTTCCACGGCGGTATGCTGCTCCAGCAGCATCAGGCGGCAGGGCGTTTTGTAGGGCTCCCGCAGGGCCAGAATGCGGCGGGTGAGTTCTTCCTCGCCCAACGTCTCCAGCACCTGCTGCTCAGGGTCCGACTCCGGCGGAGCGCCCTCCAGCGCCAGCACCTCGTCGCCAGGGGTGTTCACCCGCCGGACCCAGGCGCTGCGTAAGTAATCTTTCGCCTTGTTGGAGGCGATGCGGGCCAGCCACTGCTTTTCAAACCCGGGCGGACAGCGGTCGATGCTCCGCCAGGCTGCCAGAAAGGTCTCCTGCGTCAGGTCCTGGGCTTCGCCCACATCCGGCACCAGCTGGTGACAGACGGTGTAGACGAGGCCCTGATACTGCCGCACGAGCCGGTCAAATTCCAATGTGGTCAATCGTCCGCGCCGCCTCCTTTCCCGTGGTGCGGGGGTACTGTTTTGCACGCCCCTCTGCTTTTGAATACGAACCGGGAAAGCTTTTTCCTGCAGCTTCCTCAAAAAAATTTTCTGTGGTATACTTACTATATCACACAAGGAGGTCCACCGCCATGGCAATTCCCACAAAACAGGCCCTGTTGCAGGCACTTTCGGGTGCGGAGGGGCGCTACATCTCCGGCGAGCAGCTGGCCCAGACGCTGGGGGTGAGCCGGGCGGCCATCCACAAGGCGGCTGCCGCCCTCACAACGCAGGGGTACACGCTGGAAGCCGCCCCCCGCCGAGGCTACCGGCTACTGGGCGGGGACCCGTTCTGCGCCGACGCCGTGGGCGAGTACCCCGCACCGGTTTATGTCCACGAGCGGCTGGACAGCAGCAACCAGACGGCCAAGCGGCTGGCACTGGCCGGGGCCCCGCATGGCACGCTGGTGCTGGCGGGCCAGCAGAGCGCGGGCCGGGGCCGGATGGGCCGCCGATTCGAGAGCGCGGGCCGGGGCCGGATGGGCCGCCGATTCGAGAGCCCGGCGGGCAAGGGCATCTATCTTTCTCTGGT
>NZ_QTVP01000016.1:0-56471 GCF_003460645.1 Faecalibacterium sp. OF04-11AC
TCAAGGCCAGCCAGCTGGACCTGGCCCTCTACCTCTCCGCCACCAAAACGGACAGTGATCTGGAAGCCGCGCTCCGGCTGATGCAGAGTTACTGGACCTGGCCCTCTACCTCTCCGCCACCAAAACGGACAGTGATCTGGAAGCCGCGCTCCGGCTGATGCAGAGTTACAGCCCCTCCATGTTCGTGGCCATGTTCCAGAAAGCCACCGACCCGGACGCCCGGCAGGTCATCCACGACGAGCTGGTGCTCCAGACCGCCCAGAGCCAGGACATTGCCGATGTCCGCGCCCTGAAAGACAATCTGGCGCAGATCCAGTTCTTTGTGTCCAGCGTGGGCCAGTACGCTGACGGTGTGGCCGCCGCGGCGGATGGTGCCCACGCCGCCAAGGACGGCAGCACCCAGCTGGTTGCCGGGGCACAGGCCCTGCTCAACGGTGCCAACCGGCTTTTGGACGGCACCCACCAGCTCCACAGCGGCCTGAATCAGTTCAACGAGGAGGGCATCTCCCAGCTGACCGGCGCGCTGGACACCGACCAGCTCCACGCCCTGAAAACGGTGCTGGACGCGATGATGGGCCGCATGGAGGAGTACACCAGTTTCTCCGGCGCTCCGGAGGGCGCTGTTTCCAGCATGAAGTTCCTCTACAAGACGGCCGAGAACGTGGAACCCGCAGCCTCTGTGGTCCAGCAGGCTGCCCCTGCCGAGGCCGACAACTTCTTCGTCCGGCTCTGGAAAAAGTTTATCGCTCTGTTCCAGTTCTGATTTCCCCCAATCTTTCTCAACATGCAAAAACGCCCCGTGCAGTGCACGAGGCGTTTTTTGATTCCTCCCAAAGGTTTGAAACGGATTGTTTGATCATAAACTACCGCACCTGAAAAATTCCCTCAGCGCGGACGCGCTGGGGGAATTTTTGCAGCTTGTGCTATCCAGCGGGGCGTCTCAGCCGCCCAGGTATGCGCTGCGGACCCGCTCGTTGGTCAGCAGCTCGGCACCGGTGCCGTCCATGACGACACGGCCCGTCTCCAGAACATAGGCACGGTCGGCCACGGAAAGAGCCATCTGTGCGTTCTGCTCCACCAGCAGGATGGTCATGCCCTCCTTGTGGATGTTCTGGATGATATCGAAGATCTCCTGTACCAGCAGGGGCGAAAGGCCCATGGAGGGCTCGTCCAGCATCAGCATGGAGGCATTGCTCATCAGGGCGCGGCCCATGGCCAGCATCTGCTGCTCGCCGCCGGACATGGTACCGGCCAGCTGCTTCCGGCGCTCTTTCAGGCGGGGGAACAGCTCAAAGACTTTCTCTTTGTTGGGGCCGATGGTGGAGGCGGGCTGAGTATAGCCGCCCATATCCAGGTTCTCCTCCACGGTCATGTGCAGGAACACATGGCGGCCTTCCGGCACATGGGCCAGGCCCTGCTCCACGATCTTGTGCGCGCGGACGCCCTTGATGCTCTTGCCCTTGTACAGCACATCACCCGTTTTGGGGTGCAGCAGGCCGGAGATGGTCTTCAGGGTGGTGGATTTTCCTGCACCGTTGGCACCGATCAGGGTGACGATCTCGCCCTCGTTGACCTCGAACGAGACGTTCTTCACGGCGTGGATGTTGCCGTAATACACATTGATATTGTCTACTTTCAGCATCGTCTGTGCCATGGTTCAGCCCTCCTTTTTGCCCAGGTAGGCCTCAATGACCTGCGGGTTGTTGCGGATCTCGTCCGGGGTGCCCTTGGCGATGACGCGGCCAAAGTTCAGCACGGCGATGCCTTCGCAGATGCCCATGACCAGGCTCATGTCGTGCTCGATCAGCAGCACGGCAATGTTGAACTCGTCGCGGATGCGGCGGATGGTCTCGGTCAGCTCGGCCGTCTCAGAGGGGTTCATACCGGCAGCGGGCTCATCCAGCAGCAGCAGCTTCGGGCTGGTAGCCAGTGCACGCATGATCTCCAACCGGCGCTGCGCGCCGTAGGGCAGGCTGCCGGCCAGGGTATCGGCCAGGTCTGCCATGTGGAAGATATCCAGCAGCTCAAAGGCACGCTCGGTGCAGTGCTTTTCCTCTTTCCAGTAGTTGGGCAGGCGGATGAGGGAGGAAGCCAGATCGTACTTCATGGACTCATGCAGGCCCACCTTGATGTTGTCGATGACCGACAGCTCTTTGAACAGGCGGATGTTCTGGAACGTGCGGGCCACGCCCATCCGGTTGACCTGATAGGTCTTCTTGCCCGCCGTGGGCATTCCGTCGATCAGGATGGAACCGCGGGTGGGCTGGTAAACGTTGGTGAGCAGGTTGAAGACAGTGGTCTTGCCCGCGCCGTTGGGGCCGATCAGGCCGGTGATCTCGTTGCGGCCGATCATCAGGTTGAAGCCGTCCACAGCGGTCAGGCCGCCAAAATCGATGCCCAGCTCACGGACGTCCAGAATGGGTTTTTTGTCCTTATCACGGTCGGTCAGGAAGCCGCCGGAGGGCACACTGTGTAACTTGGTCTGAAACTCACTCATGGTCTGCACCCTCCTTTGCTTTCTTATGGAACAGTTCGCCGTTCATAGCCTTTTCCACGATGCGGCTCATGGAGAAGTCGTAGCTGCCCAGCAGGCCGCCCGGACGGAAGATCATCATGAGGATCAGCACCAGAGAGTAGACCACCATGCGGTAGCTCTCAAAGCTGCGGGTCGCCTCAGGCAGGATGGTCAGCACGGTAGCGGAGAGGATGGAGCCCAGCATGGAGCCCATGCCGCCCAGAACCACCATGACCAGGATCTCGATGGATTTCATAAAGCCGAACGTGGAGGGGTCCAGAACGCCCAGATAGCAGGCGTACAGGCCGCCCGCCAGGCCTGCAAAAGCGGCGGAGAACGCAAAGGCCATGACCTTGTAATAGGTGGTCTGGATGCCGCAGCTCTCAGCGGCGATCTCGTTATCGCGGATGGCGAGGACCGCACGGCCATGGCGGGACTTCATCATCGCATGGATGAGGAAGCAGGTGATGACCACGCAGAGGAAGACATTCATGAAATTGGAGTACTTGGGGATGTTTTTCAGGCCCTTGGCACCGTAGAACAGCTTGAATCCCAGCACATCGTCGATGTTGTTCAGGGTGATGCGGATGATCTCACCAAAGCCCAGTGTCAGGATCGCCAGATAGTCGCCGGTCAGGCGCAGAGCCGGGATGCCGATGAGGACACCGAACAGGCCAGCCATCACGCAGGCCAGCACCAGGCCCAGCACAAAGGAGACGGGGCCGGGCAGCGGGCAGTACTTGGTGAACAGGGCGCAGGTGTAAGCACCCACAGCCATAAAACCGGCATGGCCCAGCGGCAGCTGGCCAGGTAACCGGTGGCAACGTTCAGGGACACGGCCAGAATGATGTTGATGCCCACGGTCATCAGCACTTTGTTCTGGTAGGTAGAGAGCATGTTCCCGGTCATGTAGGAGAGGGCCAGGAACAAGAGCACCACCAGCACGGCGTTCATGAGGTAACGCACGGGCATTTTGAGGGTTTTGCGATTCTTATTCATCTTTCCATTCCCTCCTTACACCTTTTCCTGCACCTGACGGCCGAGGAAGCCAGTGGGCTTGACCAGCAGCACAACAATCAGGATGGCAAATGTAACGGCGTCTTTCCAGGCAGAGAGGCCGATGGCGGAGACGAAGCATTCACACAGGCCGATGGCGATACCACCGATCATGGCGCCAGGGATGGAGCCGATGCCGCCCAACACGGCGGCGACGAATGCTTTCAGGCCCAGCATGGAACCCATGGTGGGAGTAGCCTGCGGGTAGGAGCAGCAGTACAGCACCGCACCGATGCCAGCCAGCGCGGAGCCGACGGCAAAGGTGAACGAAATGGTGCTGTTGACGTTGATGCCCATCAGGCGGGCGGCGTCCATATCCTCCGAGACGGCACGCATGGCCTTGCCAAGCTTGGTCTTCTGGACCAGGAACGTCAGGACCAGCATGGACAGCACCGTGACCACCAGCGTAATGATGGAGGTCAGGCCCACAGGCACCTTGCCGGCGTAGAACGTCTTAGCGGGGAAATACGCGGGGATGACTTTTGCGCCGGAGCCCATGATCAGCTCTGCGGTGTACTCCAGGAAAAAGGAGACGCCGATGGCGGTGATCAGCAGCGAGATACGGGGCGCACCGCGCAGCGGGGTGTAGGCAACTTTCTCGATCACCACGCCCAGCAGCGTGCAGGTGACGATGGTGGCGCACACGGCGGTGACCGGGCCGAGGCCCAGCTGGTTCATGACGAACCAGGACATGTAAGCGCCCACCATAATGACATCGCCATGGGCAAAGTTCAGCAGCAGGATGATGCCGTACACCATGCTGTAACCCAGTGCGATCAGTGCATAGATGCTGCCCAGGGAAAGACCGTTGATCAGCTGACTAAAAAACACTGTCATGGTTTGATTCCTTCCTTTCTTGATCCGGATAGAAATAATACAAAAATGCGGAGACGGTCGAAGCAAACCTCTACCGACGGTCTCCGCAAGTGGATCATTGAAAACTTTGCAGCTTTCCGGGCCGCGGCCCGAAGCAGCTTAGAACATCTCTTTCAGAACAGGCGCGCCATCGACATAGGTCAGGATCGCGGTGCTCTTGACGGGGTTGTTGTGCTCATCAAAGGTAAAGGTACCGGTGATGCCCTCGATGGTGCCATTCTTGATGCCATCGATCACAGCCTGCTTGTACTCATCGGTGCCTGCTTCCAGACCAGCGTCCTCAGCAGCCTGAATGCCGTAGCACAGGGTAATGGCCGCATCGTAGCCAGAGGAGAGAAGCCGTTGGGGTAGTCCTCGCCGTACTTCTCCTTGTAAGCGTTCTCAAAGTCGGGGCTGGAGCCCTTTGCGTAGTTGGCGCAGAAGTAGGTGTCCTTCAGCTGGTCGTTGGTGGCATAGCCTCCAGGCCGTCCCAGCCGTCGCCGCCCAGGAACGGAACGGTCAGGCCGACGCTCTCGGCCTGAGACAGGATCTGGCCCACTTCCTGATAGTAGTTGGGGCAGAAGACGGTCTCGGGGCCCTTGCCCAGGATGGTGGTCAGCTGCGTCTTGTAATCCACATCGCCGTCGGAGTAGCTCTCCTCATCGACGATGGTGCCGCCCAGAGCCTCAAACTCGTTGACGAAGTTCTCAGCCAGGCCCTCGTTGTAGTCAGCGCCTTTCTTGTAGATGACGGCTGCCTTGGTGTAACCCAGCTTCTGGTAAGCGTAGTCCGCCATCTTGATGCCCTGGAACGGGTCGGTAAAGGTGGCACGGAAGACGTTTTCATACACGGTGTCGGTCTCGGCATCGTAGGTAACAGCCTCAGCGGTAGCGGAAGCAGTGACCATGGGCATGTTGTAGTCCTGGCTTTCAGCGGCAACAGCCAGAGTCGGGGTGGTGGTCACGTCGCCGATCAGACCAACGATCCCCTCATCCACCATCTTGGTGAAGCACTGGACAGCCTGAGTCGCGTCGCCCTGCTCGTCCATGGTGATGGACTCGATCATCTTGCCATTGATGCCGCCGTTGGCGTTGACCTGATCCAGATACAGGTTCGCACCGTTGATAACAGCCAGACCGTAAACGGAAACATCGCCGGTCATGGGGCCCATGACGCCGACCTTGATGGTATCACCGGAAGCAGCGGCAGTGGAGCCAGCAGTGCTTGCAGCGGTGGAAGCAGCGGTGCTGCTGGAAGAGCCGCCGCAGGCAGTCAGGGCCAGAGCAGCAGCGGAAACACCAGCGGCAGCCAGAAAGCTGCGGCGAGAGATCATCTTTTTCATAATCGTATATCCTCCTTGTGTTGGAAGTTTTTCGTGTAAAAGTATGAAGCAGAGTGGCTTCCCTCAAAGCTCCTCTGCCTCGATAGGCTTATTATAGACCCTCGCCGCAAAGTGTGCAATTCACAAACCGTCCATAGTTTTTGGGGCATTTTCGGGCATTTTCTTCTATTTTAAACAAAATGAATGCATTGTTTTTGTTTACTTTTTCAAGTTATTCATCTCGTGCAAGCACGAAATGAAAGCGCTTCACCCATAACAAAAAAGTTACACAGCTCCCGCAGGCTCGTTAAGTTTCTATCAACTAACATCTTCCCAGCCCCTTGCATACAGGCCGGAAACGTGATAGGATAAAGGCGGTTAGTTAGCGCATACTATCCAATAATGCTGAGAACGTATTCAGGAGGGCAACTCTTATGAACTATCTGGAAATTGAATCCGTCATCGGCCGCGAGATCCTGGACTCCCGCGGAAACCCCACCGTTGAGGCTGAGATCACTCTGGCCGACGGCACCGTAGCCCGCGGCTGCGCCCCGTCCGGTGCTTCCACCGGCGAGTTTGAGGCGCTGGAGCTCCGCGACGGCGACAAGAGCCGTTACCTGGGCAAGGGCGTGACCAAGGCTGTGGAGAACATCAATACCGTTATTGCTGACGCTGTGGTGGGCCTGGACGCTTCCGACATCTACGCAGTGGACGCCGCCATGCTGAAAGCCGACGGCACCAAGGATAAATCCAACCTGGGCGCAAACGCCATCCTGGCTGTTTCCATTGCAGCCTGCCGCGCTGCCGCCACCTCGCTGGACATGCCCCTGTACCGCTTCCTGGGCGGCGTGAACGGCAACCGCCTGCCCGTCCCCATGATGAACATTCTGAACGGCGGCGCGCACGCCACCAACACCGTGGATACTCAGGAGTTCATGATCATGCCCGTGGGTGCTCCCTCCTTTAAAGAGGGCCTGCGCTGGTGCGCTGAGGTCTTCCATGCTCTGGCTTCCATCCTGAAAGCCAAGGGCCTGGCTACCTCCGTCGGCGATGAGGGCGGCTTTGCGCCCAACCTGTCCAGCGATGAGGAGACCATCGAGACCATTCTGGCCGCCATTGAGAAAGCCGGCTATGTGCCCGGCAAGGACTTCATGCTGGCCATGGACGCCGCTTCCTCCGAGTGGAAGAGCCCCAAGGGCAAGGGCTTCTACAAGCTGCCCAAGGCTGGCACCGAGTACACTTCCAGCGAGCTGATCGCGCACTGGAAGAAACTGGTTGAGAAGTATCCCATCATCTCCATTGAGGACGGTCTGGATGAAGAGGACTGGGAGGGCTGGCAGGAGATGACCCGCGAGCTGGGCGGCAAGGTCCAGCTGGTGGGCGACGACCTGTTCGTCACCAACACCGAGCGTCTGGCCAAGGGCATCCAGCTGGGTGCCGGCAACGCCATCCTCATCAAGCTGAACCAGATCGGCTCCGTTTCCGAGACGCTGGAGGCCATCAAGATGGCACACAAGGCTGGTTACACCGCCATCAGCTCTCACCGCTCCGGCGAGACCGAGGATACCACCATTGCAGACCTGGCCGTGGCTCTGAACACCTGCCAGATCAAGACCGGCGCTCCCAGCCGCACCGAGCGCGTGGCCAAGTACAACCAGCTGCTCCGCATTGAAGAGCACCTGGGTGCCAGCGCTGTTTACCCCGGCATGGGCGCGTTCAACGTCAAGCGCTGAAACACAAGCCATCCATTTTCTTTCCTTTCTTTTCCAGTTAAACCCATAAATCCAACCCCCTGGCAAAAAACACCCGGCACCGCAGTTCACGGTGCCGGGTGTTTTTTATGCATTCAGGTACTTAACAGGAAACGCTTCCCGCAAAGCTTACAGAGCGAAGTAACGCTTTGCGTTGTCGAAGCAGATCCCCTTGACGATCTTCTCCAGAGCCTTCTCGTCGTTGGGATACTCGCCGTTCTCGACCCACTCGCCGATCAGGTTGCACAGGATGCGGCGGAAGTAGTCGTGGCGGGTGTAGCTCAGGAAGCTGCGGCTGTCGGTCAGCATACCAACAAAGTTGCCCAGCAGGCCCAGGTTTGCCAGGCTCTTCATCTGGTTCTCCATGCCGATCTTCTGGTCGTTGAACCACCAGCCGGAACCGTGCTGGATCTTGCCGGGGATCTCATCGTTCTGGAAGCAGCCCAGAATGGTGCCGATCTGCTCATTGTCAGCCGGGTTCAGGCTGTAGATGATGGTCTTGGGGCACTCGTCGGTGTCGTTCAGAGCGCTCAGCAGAGAAGCGATCTGGCCGCCGCAGCTTGCGGTGTTCATCATATCAAAGCCGGTGTCGGGTCCCAGCAGAGCGTTCATCTTGCGGTTGACGCCGCGCAGGCAGTTGTAGTGGATCTGCATGGCAACGTTCAGGCGATGATACTGCTTGCCCAGGTGGATGAGGATGTAGGTCTGGTACTTCTCAGCCTCTTCGGTCGTGCAGGCCTCGCCAGCCATGACTTTCTGGTAGATGGCGTTGACCTCTTCCTTGGAAGCTTCACGGTAAGGCACATAGTCCAGGCCGTGGTCAGAAGCGCGGCAGCCCATCTCCACGAAGAACTCGATGCGCTTGGTCAGGGCGTCGGTCACGCAGTTGATGCAGGCCAGCTTCTCCTTGCCCACAACAGCAGCCAGCTGCGCCATGTACTCTGCAAAGCCGGGCTTCTGGATGTTGAGGGCCTTGTCAGGACGGAAAGACGGAGCCACGGTAAACTTGATGGTGGGGTCTTCCTTGATCTTCTTGTGCCACTCCAGGCTGTCGATGGGGTCATCGGTGGTGCCGATGAATGCCACGTTGCTCTGCTCGATCAGGCCGCGGACGGTCAGCTTGGGGTCGTGCTGCAGCTTGTCGTTGCACAGGTTCCACACTTCCTCAGCGGTGTCGCCGTTCAGCACGCCGTCATAGCCGAAGAAGCGGTGCAGCTCCAGGTTGCACCAGTGGTACATCGGGTTGCCGATGGCCATGGGCAGAGCCTCTGCAAACTTCTGGAAGCGCTCGCGGTCGGGCTTATCGCCGGTAATGTACTCCTCAGGCACGCCATTGGAGCGCATCACGCGCCACTTATAATGGTCGCCAAAGTAGCTGCCGTCCGGGTTGCGGCCGCCCAGCCACACCTGAGTGATATTCTCAAAGCGGCGGTTCTCATAGATCTCGCGGGGAGGGATATGGCAGTGGTAATCGCAGATGGGCATATCCTCAGCATAAGTGTGGTACAGGTGCTGAGCGGTAGGGTTCTGGAGCATGAACTCCTTATCCATAAATGCTTTCATGATCGAGTTCTCCTTTTCTTGTATTCAAGGTGAAATCATACAAAAAATGTGCTTTACTGCCCCCACAGGATACCAGCGGGAGCGGATACATCCTTAGTATACCGAAAACCGCCCATGTATACAACTGAAAATTTGACGAATTTTTAAAGCATTCCTTGTGAAAACCGCTGGAATTTATGAAAATGGCCTATTTTGGGGCAAAAATCCATCCTTACCCCCTTGACTTATTTGTATACAACAGCATAAAATAGGGGTAGTCAGGGGCCGCACCGT
This sequence comes from Faecalibacterium sp. OF04-11AC, assembly GCF_003460645.1. Lineage (NCBI taxonomy): Bacteria > Bacillati > Bacillota > Clostridia > Eubacteriales > Oscillospiraceae > Faecalibacterium > Faecalibacterium sp. OF04-11AC. Next base: position 9,335 of record NZ_QTVP01000016.1, read on the forward strand.
GGCGGCTCCGGTTTTGAGCAAAGCAACATAAAAAGGAGAACAGCAAAATGGAAACTTTGAATTACAAGGTTTTGGCAGAGACTGGTTACAACGGCTACGTCCTCAAGGATGCCCCGGTCAAGGTGATGCAGTTCGGTGAGGGCAACTTCCTCCGCGCGTTCGTGGATTACTTTATTGATATCGCCAACGAGAAGGCCGGCTTCAACGGCAAGGTCAAGCTGGTGCAGCCCATTGCCAACTTCCCCCAGATGGCTGACTGGATCAACGAGCAGGAGGGCCTGTACACCCTGTACCTGCGCGGCAGTGAGAAAGGCCAGAAAGTGGACGCCAAGCGCGTGATCTCCTGCGTGTCCGACTGTGTCTGCCCTTATCAGGATGGCAAGTGGGCTGAGGTGCTGGATCTGGCTCGCTCCGAGGATCTGGAGATCATCGTCTCCAACACCACCGAGGCCGGCATCGCTTACACCCAGGGCGACAGCGAGTTCGATCAGGTGCCCCCCAACAGCTTCCCCGCAAAGCTGACCCGCGTGCTGTATGAGCGCTACAAGGCATACAACGGCGCTGCCGACAAGGGCCTGGTCATCCTCTCCTGCGAGCTGATCGACAACAACGGCAAAGAGCTGAAGAAGTGCTGCAACAACTACGCCAAGGACTGGAACCTGGACGCTGCTTTCATCGACTGGATGAACAACGCCAACACGTTCTGCTCCACTCTGGTGGACCGCATCGTCCCGGGCCGCATCCGTGACCCGAAAGAACTGGCTGCCCTGGAAGAGGCCAACGGCTACCACGATCAGGCGCTGGATGTCGGCGAAGTGTTCGGCGTCTGGGTCATCGAGGGCCCCGCGGGCCTGGAGGACAAGCTCCCGTTCAAGAAAGCCGGCGTCAACGTCATGGTCGTGCCCGATGTCACTCCTTATAAGAAGCGCAAGGTCCGCATCCTGAACGGTGCCCACACCGGTTTTGTTCTGGGCGCTTACCTGGCTGGCTTTGATATCGTCCGTGACTGCATGCACAACGACACCGTCCGCGGCTTCATGAACAAGATGCTGCACGAGGAGATCATCCCCACCCTGCCTCTGGACAAGAAAGACCTGGAAGACTTTGCTTCCGCTGTGGAAGACCGCTTCAACAACCCGTTCGTCAACCACGAGCTGATGAGCATTTCCCTGAACTCCACCTCCAAGTGGAAAGCCCGCAACATGCCCTCTTTCCTGGCCTATATCGAGGAGCAGAAGCAGCTGCCCAAGTGCCTGACCATGTCTCTGGCTGCTTACATTGCATTCTACTCCAACGACATCCAGGAGCGCACCGCCGACGGCCTGATCTGCAAGCGCCCGGCCGGCAACACCTATAAGATCCAGGATGACGCATGGGCTCTGGACTTCTACTATGCACACAAGGACGACACCGCCGCTCAGCTGGTGCACGCTGTCCTGTCCAACACCCAGATGTGGGATCAGGATCTGACCAAGATCGAGGGCCTCGAGGCCGCTGTCCTGGCTGATCTGGAGTTGATCCGCTCTCAGGGCGCTGAGGCTGCTTACAAGAGCTGCCTGTAATTCGACAGAATATTTTCCCCGCACATCAAAGGCTGCTGCTTTGGGCAGCAGCCCTTTTGTGCTTTTGAGAGTACAAGGAGAGAAACTATGCCGCAGGCAATTCACATCAGCCCCATCGACAACGTCGTTGTCGCGCTGCATCCCATCGCCAAGGGCACTCTGGTGGAGGTAGACGGCCTTTCCGTCACCGCGCTGGAGGATATTCCCCAGGGCCATAAAATGGCCGTGAAGCCCATCAAGAACGGCGAGAATGTCATCAAATACGGCTTCCCCATCGGCCATGCCACCGCCGATGCCGAGCCGGGCACCTGGATGCACACCCACAATGTCCACACCAACCTTTCCGGTGAGGTGGAGTACAGCTACAACCCCGCCCCCGATCTGGCTCCCCTGCCCAAGGCGGCTCCGGAGACCTTTATGGGCTTCCGCCGCAAGGATGGCCGCGCCGCCATCCGCAACGAGATCTGGATCATTCCCACCGTCGGCTGTGTCAACGACATCGCCAAGAAGATGGTGGCCGACAACCAGGATCTGGTCACCGGCAGCATCGAGGGCCTGTATACCTTTACCCATCCGTTTGGCTGCAGCCAGACCGGCCATGATCACGCACAGACCCGCAAGCTGCTGGCGGCTCTGGTCCGCCACCCCAATGCCGCTGCCGTTCTGGTGCTGCATCTGGGCTGTGAGAACCTCCAGCATGACCAGTTCGTGGAAGAGCTGGGCGAGTACGACCACGACCGGGTCAAGTTCCTGACCTGCCAGGACGTGGACGACGAGTTCACCGCGGCCCGCGAGATCCTCAAGGAGCTGGCTGCTTATGCCGGTCAGTTCCAGCGCGAGCCCATTCCCGTCAGTGAGCTGGTGGTCGGCATGAAGTGCGGCGGCTCGGATGGCCTGTCCGGCATCACCGCCAACCCCACCATCGGCCGCTTCTCCGATATGATGGGCCAGCGCGGCGGTTCCACCGTCCTGACCGAGGTGCCCGAGATGTTCGGTGCCGAGGGCTTCCTGATGGATCGCTGCATCAACCACGACGTCTTCGTCAAGGCTGAGAAGATGATCAACGGCTTCAAGGAGTACTTCATCAGCCACAACGAGGTGGTTTACGACAACCCCTCCCCGGGCAACAAGCAGGGCGGCATCACCACCCTGGAGGACAAGAGCTGCGGCTGTGTCCAGAAAGGCGGCACCGCCCCCATCATGGACGTCATCGGCTACGGCGACCCCGTGGTGACCAAGGGCCTGAATATGCTCTACGGCCCCGGCAATGACCTGGTCTCCGCCACGGCCATGACAGCAGCCGGCGCGCACCTCATCCTCTTCTCCACCGGCCGCGGCACGCCGTTCTCGGCCCCGGCCCCCACCCTGAAGATCTCTACCAACACCCCGCTGGCCCAGAAGAAGTCCGGCTGGATCGACTTCAACACCGGTGTCATCGCGGATGGAGAGAAGACCATCGACGAGGCCGCGCACGACCTGCTGGATCTGGTCATCCGCGTTGCCAGCGGTGAGCAGACCAAGGCCGAAAAGCACGGCTTCCGCGAGATCTCCATCTTCAAGGACGGCGTTGTTCTGTAATGGATCAGAGGCTGCTGTGTGCCCTGTGGTGCACGGCGGCCTTTTTGTGCATTGATTCTTAATTTCGACCCGCGGAACGCGGGCAGAAAAACAGGAGGACAAACTTTATGAATCAGATCACTACCCAGTACGTCACGGAGAACGGTGCCTGCTACGAGCAGTACGTCATCACCGACCCCGCCGCCAAGACGGCCCTGACCATCACCCCCGAGCGCGGCGGCATGATCACCGGCTTCACGCTGGACGGCGAGGAGTACATCTGGACCCGCCGCCCCAACTTCAGCGAGTGCAACCGCCCCCGCTTTGGCGTGCCCGTGCTCTTCCCCAGCTGCGGCAACCCGGACAACGGCGTGCATCTCTTTGACGGCAAGGCCTACCCTATGGAGTGCCACGGCTTTGCAGACCTCTGCGCCTGGGAAGTGGAGAGCGTCGGCCCGGACGGCGTGAGCCTTGTGCTGGAGTCTACCCCGCTGACCAAGTTCCTCTACCCGTTTGATTTCACCCTGCTGGTGAACTACAATCTGGAGGGCAGCAAGGCCACCATCAGCATGACCGTCATCAACGAGGGCGACAAGCCGATGCCGTTCAGCTTTGGCTACCACCCCTACTTCAACGCCTCCGCCCTGGAGAACGTGGATTTCAACATCCAGTGCGCTACCTGCTCTGAGAACGCCAAGGGCGAGCAGCCCGCTGCCCCGGAGAAGATCACCCTGACCCGCAAGGAGGGTGCCGACAACTCCATCCGCCTTCTGACGGGCGTGGAGTTCCCCATGAGCTTTACCGACAAGGGCAACGGCCACAAGGTAACTGTGGACGCCGACGAGACTTTCACCAACGGCGTGCTCTGGCAGCAGGATGCCGAGAGCTTCGTCTGCATGGAGCCCTGGAACGGCTGGGCCAACAGCGTCAACGAAGAGGGCAAGCACGAGGTGCTGGAGCCTGATGAGGCCATGACCAGCGAGTGGAGCATCACCATTGAGAAAGTCTGAAAATCCGCTTTCCTGAACATCTGAACAAAAAATCTCCCGCAGTGTGCACAGACATCCGCGGGAGATTTTTTATTTAAATCACATAATCGTTTCCGGCTTCTTCCGGGGCTGCCAGGTCTGCGAGGGTGATCTTGCTGAAGTAATCCGAGATCATTTCGTCCAGGCCTTTCCACATGTTATAGGTGCGGCATTCGGCCATCCGATGGCAGGTGGGTGCTCCGGGAGTCAGGCAGCTCACCGTTGCCAGATTGCCCTCCGTCAGGTTCAGGATCTCCTCCACCGTGTACTGCTCCGGGCTGCGGGTCAGGCGGTAGCCGCCGCCCTTGCCGCGCAGGCCCTCCAGAAACCCGTTCTGCACCAGCACCTTGAGGATGTTCTCCAGATATTTCTCCGAGATCTCCTGCCGGGCGGCTACTTCTTTCAGGGGGACATATTTATCTGACTGGTGTTCGGCCAGGTCGATCATCACACGCAGCGCATAACGCCCTTTGGTTGAAACAATCATCCGTTTTTCTCCTTTGATTGCAAAGTGATTTACCGTTTTTGATTTTAAACCTATTATACAACAGGGTTTGTAACTTTTCAATCCGATTTTTTCGCATTTTTCCATTGACAAGGGCAGGGCACAAGCGTATAATGCTATCAAACCCACAAACCATATTGGTTTATAGAGTTGTGTGAACAGCCGGGGCCGCCCCGGAACAGCAGGGCCAAGCGCCCACATAGGGAGGACAAAGTATTATGAGCAAGATTTATACTTCCGCGGATCAGCTGATCGGCCACACTCCGCTGCTGGAGCTGGCCCACATTGAAGCACAAGAAAACCTGCCTGCAGGATCCTGGCCAAACTGGAGTATTTCAACCCGGCCGGTTCCGTCAAGGACCGCATTGCCAAGGCCATGATCGACGACGCCGAGGCTTCCGGCAAGCTCAAACCTGGTTCCGTCATCATCGAGCCCACCTCCGGCAACACCGGCATCGGCCTGGCTGCCGTGGCGGCTGCCAAGGGCTACCGCATCATCATTGTCATGCCCGAGACCATGAGCGTGGAGCGCCGCCAGCTGATGAAAGCCTATGGCGCGGAGCTGGTCCTGAGCGAGGGTGCCAAGGGCATGAAAGGTGCCATTGCCAAGGCCGATGAGCTGGCAAAGGAGATTCCCAACGCATTCATCCCCGGCCAGTTCGTCAACCCCGCCAACCCCAAGGCTCATGTTGCCACCACCGGCCCCGAGATCTGGGATGACACCGACGGCAAGGTCGATCTCTTTGTGGCAGGCGTCGGCACCGGTGGCACTGTGACCGGTGTTGGCCAGTACCTGAAGAGCCAGAACCCGAATGTCAAGGTCGTGGCTGTGGAGCCCGCCTCCTCCCCTGTCCTGAGCAAGGGCACTGCCGGTGCACACAAGATCCAGGGCATCGGCGCAGGCTTTGTCCCCGATGTGCTGGACACCAAGGTCTACGATGAAATCATCGCCGTGACCAACGAGGACGCCTTTGCAACGGGCCGCCTCATCGGCCACAAAGAGGGCGTGCTGGTGGGCATCTCCTCCGGTGCAGCCGTCTGGGCTGCCATCGAGCTGGCAAAGCGTCCGGAGAACAAGGGCAAGAACATTGTGGTCCTGCTGCCCGATACCGGCGACCGTTACCTCTCCACCCCGCTGTTTGCGGAATAATCTCCCCCGAAATACGTTACGCCGCTGTGCATCCTCTTTGCGCGGCGGCGTTTTTGTGTTACAATAAGCTCATCTTATCAATTGGAGCGTATGACATGAACTACTACGTTGCCCCCATGGAGGGGCTCACCGACCGGGTGTGGCGGCAGGCCCACCAGAAATGGTTCGGCTGGGCAGGCGGCTCGGCCCGCTATTACGCGCCCTTTTTGTCCCCGCCGGAAAACCGCGTTCTCATCAAAAAGAAGATGGCGGAACTGGCCCCGGAGGCCAACCCCGGCGTGCCCGTTATCCCGCAGCTGCTGGCCAAGGATGGCGAGCTGGCTGCCTGGATGATCGGCGAGCTGCGGAAGCTGGGCTATACCGAGGTCAATCTGAACTTCGGCTGCCCCGCCGGAACTGTTACCGCCAAGGGCAAGGGTTCCGGAATGCTGCGGGACCCGGCCAAACTGGACGCCTTTCTGGAAGCTGTTTTCTCTCATGCAGAGGGCCCCATCTCGGTCAAGACCCGGCTGGGCGTGGAGAAACCGGAGGAGTTTGCGGCTATCCTTACAATCTATAACCGCTACCCCATCTCTGAACTGACCATTCATCCCCGTGTCATGCGCCAGCTCTACCGCGGGCAGGCCGACCGGGAGGCCTTTGCCGCCGCCCTGCCCCAGTGCAAGCCGCCGGTCTGCTACAATGGTGATCTCACCACCACAGGGCAGCTCCATGCGCTGGAAGCGGAATTTCCCACCCTTTCCGGTATCATGATCGGCCGGGGCATCATTGCAGACCCGGCTCTCTTCCGCAAGGCACTGGGCGGCCCCGCCGCCACCAAAGCCGAGCTGCGGGGCTATCTGGACGACCTCTACCACGGCTATACCGAGCTCTTCGGCAGCGCCGGGTGTGCCATCAGCCGGATGAAAGGCCACTGGTTCTATCTCATCCACTGCTTTGCCGACTCTGAAAAGTTGGAAAAGCAGCTGAAAAAGCTGCGGGAACCCTGGGAGTATGAGACGGTCGTGAATCAGATTTTTACTTTGCCGCTTATTTAAAAAGTCCGCTGCCATACAGACAGCGGACTTGAAAGGACAGATGGAAACTCAGACGTTCAGATAGCTGCGCAGCAGCGCCTGCAGCAGGTCATCGCGGTCCACCTTGCGGATCAGCGAACGCGCGCCCTTGTACGTCGTAATGTAAGTCGGATCTTCGGAGAGGATATAGCCCACCAGCTGGTTGACCGGGTTATACCCTTTTTCTTTCAGTGCGTCGTACACCTGCTGCACGACTTCGTGGATCTCATAGTCCTTTTGATCGTGGATCGAGAAAATAGCAGTTGCGTCACCCACGCAAGACACCCCCTTCGATAAACTATGATTTATTGTACACGAAATGCGGCAAAACTTCAAGATTCCGGGGCCGTATTTGCACATTTTGCTCAAAATTTTCTGACAATTCCATGCAATTTGGCGGGTGGTTTTCCACCGAAAGGAGCGTTTTATGCTATATGGCATTGGGTGCGACCTGTGTGAGGTCGCCCGGATGGAAAAAAGCCTCTCCGGGGCCCATGGCCCGGCCTTTGTTCGGCGGGTGTTCGGCCCGGCAGAGCAGGCCGCGCTGGGCCTTGGTGCAGAGGCTGAGCCCTGGCCCGCCGGGCGGGCTTCCGCCCATAAGGCTGCCAGCGCGGCGGCTGATTTTGCCGCCAAAGAGGCATTCCTCAAGGCGGCAGGCACGGGGCTCGCCGCGCCGTTCTCCCTGTGTGAGATCGAAGCCGTCCGCCTGCCTTCCGGGGCCCCGAACTATCGTTTCTCCGGCAAAACGGCGGAGTGGGTGGCGGCACACCACCTGACCGCAAAGCTCTCTCTCAGCCACGACGGCGGCATGGCACTGGCGTTCTGCACGCTGGAACAGCTGCCCCCGGAAACCTGACCGCTCCTGGTGCATACAATGGAATAAACCGCGCCGCGTGCATAGCGGCCCTCTCCCCCGCCCATACTAAGGGCAGCAGGGAGGCCTGCGCACCACATAGCGGCGCTGCCTCCCCAACTGCAAGGAGGGAGATTCCATGGAGGTACACAGAGGAGAAGTTTTCTACGCCGACCTCTCGCCCGTGGTCGGCTCAGAGCAGGGCGGCATCCGCCCGGTGCTCATCGTGCAAAACGAGATCGGCAACCGCCACAGCCCCACCGTCATTGCGGCCGCCATTACATCCCGGCTGGACAAAGCCCGCCTGCCCACCCACATCAATATCCGGGCAGAGGACACAGGCCTTGCCAAGGACAGCGTGGTGCTGCTGGAGCAGATCCGCACGCTGGACAAACACCGCCTGCGGGAGCGGGCCGGGCAGATCACCCCGGAGGACCAGCGGCGGGTCAATCAGGCACTGGATGTCAGCCTGGGGCTGGATTCCTATTAAAAACAACAGACGAAAAAGGCACAAAAATGCCGCTCCCATCCGGTCTGGATGAGGGCGGCATTTGTTGTTTTGTGGAAGATCTTCTGTTTACCCGTTCTTGGCGGATTCCTCTGCATCGTGGAGCAGCGCTTGCTCGCGGATCTTGGCCAGCGTTTCCTCGCTGAGGATATGCTCTGCCTTGCAGGCGTCCTCGGCAGCGATCTTCTCGTCCACGCCCAGCTGCATAAAGAAGTGGGTCAGCAGACGGTGGCGGCTGTAAATGCGTTCCGCGATCTCACGGCCCGGATCCAGCAGGGTCAGGTTGCCCTCGCCGTCCACCGCGATATAGCCGTTTTCCCGCAGTTTTTTCATGGCAATGCTGACGCTGGCTTTGGTATAGCCCAGCTCATTGACCACGTCAATGGAGCGCACCCGGCCCATCCGCTGGGTCAGCATCAGGATCGTTTCAAGGTAATCTTCCGCGGATTGGTGGATCTGCATGGTTTGTTCGGCCTCCTGCCTTTTCCCCGCAGGGAATTTGTTCGCCGGGCATAACAGCCCGGTTAGTATATAATAGGATATCACATTCGGCAGGATGTTGCAAGCCGTTCTCAGCAGGTTTGTATAAACAAACTAAAATCATTCTTCGATTTTGTGTTATTTCACCTGTGCTTCCCGGTAAGCTTCTGGCCCAGATAAATATAAGTCTCCGCCGTGGGCATCCAGAATCACCGTCAGGGGCATATCCTCCACGGTCAGGCGGCGGACAGCCTCACAGCCGAGGTCCGGCCAGGCGATGACTTCCAGCGTTTTGACGCTCTGGGCCATCAGGCACCGGCTCCGCCCAGCGCCGCCAGATAGACTGCCCCGTTGCGGACGACCGCTTCTTTGACCGCCGCGTCCCGCTTGCCCTTGCCGATCATGATTTTGTTGCCCAGGTCCAGCAGACGGGGGCTCATGGCGTCCATCCGGCCGCTGGTGGTGGGCCCTGCCGAGCCAATGATCTCGCCCGGGCGCTCCGGGGTGGGGCCGACATAATAAATGGCACTGCCCTCCAGATCAAAGGGGAGCTTCTCGCCCTTGTCCAGCGCCTCCAGCATCCGCTTGTGGGCCTGGTCACGGGCGGTATACACCACACCGGACAGCAGCACGGTGTCGCCTGCTTTGAGAGGAGCCAGATTTTCCGCCGTGCAGGGAGTTGTGAGTTTGTATTGCATGGTCGTTTCCTCCTTACAGCTGTGCACTGGCCCGCCGGGTGACATGGCAGGAGACATTGACGGCTACGGGGAGGCCTGCCACATGGGTGGGCATCTGCTCAATGGCAAGGCCCAGGCAGGTGGTCTTGCCGCCAAAGCCCTGGGGCCCGATGCCCAGCTCGTTGATGGCTGCCAGCAGCTCCTGCTCCAATGCCGCGTAATAGGGGTCCGGGTTGGGGACATCCAGCGGGCGGAGGAGGCTTTCTTGGCCAGATACGCCACCTTATCAAAGCTGCCGCCCACGCCAATGCCCAGCACGATGGGCGGGCAGGGGTTGGAACCTGCCTGCTGCACGGTGTCCAGCACGAACTTTTGAAAGCCCTCCACGCCGTCGGCGGGCTTGAGCATCTGGATACGGCTCATATTCTCGCTGCCAAATCCCTTGGGGGCCACCGTGATGGTGCAGCCGTCACCGTCCACCAGATGCACGGTGATGGCCGCCGGGGTGTTATCGCCGGTGTTGCCGCGGCGGAGCGGGTCGGCCACGATGCTTTTGCGCAGGTAGCCGTCGGTATAGCCCCGGCGGACGCCCTCGTGGATGGCCTCCTCAAAATGCCCGTCAATGTGAACATCGGTGCCCAGCTCCACAAAGACGCAGGCCATGCCGGTGTCCTGGCAGATGGGCAGGTTCTCTTCTTTGGCGGCGGAGAGGTTGGACCAGAGCAGGTCGAGGGTGTTTTTCGCCAGCGGCCAGGGCTCTTCTGCCCGGGCTTTGGCCAGCGCTGCCTCCACATCTTTGGGCAGGCGGGTGTTGGCCTCGATGCAGAGCCGGGCCACGGTATCGGTGATGGCCTGTGCCGAAATGGTTCTCATCTCAACGCCTCCCTCTTACAGGCGGGCGACGCCCGTTTCCCGGGCAGCCTTTGCCACGGCGTTGGCCACAGCCTCGGCCACGCGGGGGTCAAAGGCACCGGGGATGATGTTCTCCTCGCTGCGGTCGGTGTCGGTGATGAGGTCGGCGATGGCGTAAGCGGCGGCCAGCTTCATCTCGTTGTTGATGTCCCGGGCACGGACGCTCAGGGCACCCTTGAACAGACCCGGGAAGCAGAGCACGTTATTGACCTGGTTGGGGAAATCGCTGCGGCCGGTGGCCATGACGCGGACACCGCCCGCCTTGGCCTCGTCGGGCATGATCTCGGGCGTGGGGTTGGCCATGGCAAAGACGATCGCATCCTGATTCATGGTCTTGCACAGCTCGGTGGTCAGGATGCCGGGCTTGGACACGCCGATGAAAACATCGGCCCCGGCCAGCGCCTCTTTCAGGCCGCCCTTGATCTGACGGGGGTTGGTCACCTCGCCCAGCCAGTTCTTGTGGGCCTCCGCACTGTTGCAGCCCTTGTACAGGGTGCCGAACTGGTCTACCGCAATGATGTCCTTTGCTCCGGCGGTCATCAGCATCTTGATAATGGCCGTGCCGGCCGCGCCGGGGCCGTTCAGGACGATATGCACATCCTCCATCTTCTTGCCCACCACACGGAGGGCGTTGATGAGGGCGGCGGTCACGACAATGGCGGTGCCGTGCTGGTCATCGTGGAAGACCGGGATATCCAGCTCTTTTTCCAGTGTCTCCTCGATCTCAAAGCACTCGGGGCTCCTGATGTCCTCCAGATTGATGCCGCCGAACGTGGGCGCAATGGCCTTGCAGGCCGCGATGACGCTGGCCGCGTCGTGGGCGTCGATGCAGATGGGGAATGCATCCACCCCGCCAAATTCCTTAAAGAGCACGGCCTTGCCCTCCATAACGGGCAGACCGGCCTCGGGGCCGATATCGCCCAGGCCCAGCACAGCGGTGCCGTTGGAGACGACTGCCACCATGTTGCTCTTGAACGTGTACTTGTACACGTCATCGGGGTTTTCCTTGATCTTGCGGCAGGGCTCTGCCACGCCGGGGGTGTAGGCAGTGGAAAGGTCGTCGCGGGTCTTCACTTCCACCTTGCTGACGATGCCGACTTTACCGTGATGGCTCTCGTGCATTTCGAGAGCAGCTTTGTTGTAATCCATGGGGCGTTCCTCCTGTTTTTGTATTAGCTCCTGCTTTTTATAATAACAAAACCCGGTGGGCATTTCCACCGCTTTTCCCAGTTTTCCGCCCGGGTTCCCGCAAAAGTCCGACAAAGTCGAACGTTTATTTGTGGAAATTTTGCAAAAAACTTTTCTTTTTCATTTTTACCCCTTATAATAGAGCATGTTTGATTTGCGCACCGCCGGGGCTCCCCGGCATTCCAACAGGAGGTATTCTTTTGAAACGTAGCATCACCAAGGCGCTCTGTCTGGTCTGCGCCGGAGCTCTGGCTCTGGGCGCGGCAGGCTGCAGCAAGTCCGACAGCTCTTCTTCCGCTTCCAGCGAGGCCGCCAGCAGCGTTCTGGGCTCCGCGGCGGATTACGATTACCAGAACTTCACTTACAGCGATGGTCTGGATGAAAACGGCTACTGGGAGGGCATCCGGGCACTGGATTATGTCACCCTGCCGGAGGATTACGCTTCCATCCCGGTCCAGCGTGCCGACGTAGAGCCCACCAGCGAGGACGTGCAGGCCCAGATCGACAGCCTGCTCAGCCAGAACTCCACCACCCAGGACGTGACCGACCGTGCCGCGGCCAACGGCGACACCGTCAACATTGATTACGCCGGCACCGTGGACGGCGTGGCCTTTACCGGCGGCACCTACACGGGCTACAGCCTGACGCTGGGCAGCGGCTCTTTCATCGACGGCTTTGAGGACCAGATCGTTGGCCACAAGCCCGGCGAGACCTTTGACGTGACCGTCACGTTCCCGGACGGCTACCGCGACTCCACCGATGCCGACGGCAACGCGCTGGTGCTCAGCGGCAAGCAGGCGGTCTTCTCTGTCACCCTGAACTCCATTGAGGAGGAGGTCCTGCCGGAGCTGACCGATGCCTGGGTGGACGAGACCCTTGGCACCAGCAACGACCTGCACAGCGTGGAGGCCCTGCGGGCGTTCTGCCAGCAGCAGCTTTACACCTCCAACCTCAACACCGCCGTCATGGATTACCTGATGGACAACGCCACGTTCAGCGAGGTGCCCAAGGCCGTGACCGATTACCAGGTGACCCAGTGCCTCAACTACTATGATAAGATGGCCCAGTACTATGGCTACGATCTGGACACGTTCGTCCAGTCCATGCTGGGCTATGACAGCGCCGATGCCATGCTGGCCGCCATGGCCGACAGCATTGAGTCCTACGCAAAAGAGGCCCTGCTCTACCAGGCTGTGGCCGAGGCCATGGATCTGGCCCCCACCCAGGAGCAGATCGACGCCTACTCCACCTACACGGACACCTACGGAGCCAACTACTGCACCATGATTGCCATGATGGATACCGTGACCGACGCCCTGACCACCGGCGCGCAGGTAAAATAATTTTCCCGCGTTCTTTTCCAGCATTCTGCACTCTCCTGCTGCCGGGAGAGTGTTTTTATTTGCAAACTTTTTGTGAATTCTCCGCTCAGCTTCTTCCGCCCTATTGACAAAGTGGGTTGTTTGGAGTATATTTTTAGCAGTCAAACAGATAGAGTGCTAATACAGAATTAGCAAAGTTCAATCTTGTTTGATAAATCTCATTTAAAAACCAACTTCCGGTATGAATGGAGGTCGATTCTATGAATACCAATCAATATACCCAGAAGACACTGGAAGCACTGCAGGCTGCCCAGCAGCTGGCGGTGGAGTACCAGCACAACGCCATGGAGCCGGAGCACCTGCTCCATGCACTGGCCACCCAGGAGCAGGGCCTGATCCCGCAGCTGCTCCAAAAGCTGAATGTGGACGCGGGCAGCTTCTCCGCCGCTGTGGCGGAAAAGCTCTCTGCCATGCCCCGGGTGTCCGGCTCCGGCCGTGACCCCGACAAGGTCTATATCTCGCAGGCAACGGATAAGGTCCTGAGCGCCGCTGCCCGGGAAGCCAAGGCCATGAAAGACGATTACGTCAGCGTCGAGCATGTGTTCCTCGGCATCCTGGATGAGCCCACTCAGAACGTCAGCGAGCTGCTGCGGGCGTTCAGCATCACCAAGGATAAGTTCCTGCAGCAGCTGACCGCCGTGCGCGGCAACCAGCGTGTCACCAACGACAACCCCGAGGACACCTACAACGCCCTGCAGAAGTACGGCCAGGACCTGGTGGATCTGGCCCGCAAGCAGAAGCTGGACCCCGTCATCGGCCGTGACCAGGAGATCCGGAACGTCATCCGCATCCTGTCCCGTAAGACGAAAAACAACCCCTGCCTCATCGGTGAGCCGGGCGTCGGCAAGACCGCCATTGCAGAGGGTCTGGCCGAGCGGATCGTCCGCGGCGATGTGCCCGAGAACCTGAAAGACCGCACCGTGTTCAGCCTGGACATGGGCGCTCTGGTGGCCGGTGCAAAATACCGCGGCGAGTTTGAGGAGCGCCTGAAGAGCGTGCTGAACGAAGTCAAGAAGAGTGAGGGCAAGATCATCCTCTTCATTGATGAGCTGCACACCATCGTGGGTGCCGGCAAGACCGATGGTGCCATGGACGCGGGCAACCTGCTCAAGCCCATGCTGGCCCGCGGCGAGCTGCACTGCATTGGTGCCACCACGCTGGACGAGTACCGCCAGTATATCGAGAAAGACCCCGCCCTGGAGCGCCGTTTCCAGCCGGTGCAGGTGGATGAGCCCACAGTGGAAGACACCATCTCCATCCTGCGCGGCCTGAAAGAGCGGTACGAAGTGTTCCATGGCGTCAAGATCAGCGATAACGCCTGATCGCCGCCGCTACCCTCTCTGACCGCTATATCACCGACCGCTTCCTCCCCGATAAGGCCATTGACCTGGTGGATGAGGCCTGCGCCATGATCAAGACCGAGATGGACAGTATGCCCAGCGAGATGGATGATCTGGCCCACCGCATCACCCAGCTGCAGATCGAGCAGGTCAGCCTGAAAAAGGAGACGGATGCCCTGAGCCAGAGCCGCCTGAAAGAGCTGGAAAAAGAGCTGGCCGAGCTGCAGGATCAGTTCCGCAGCATGAAAGCAAAGTGGGAGAACGAGAAGAACGCCATCGGCAAAGTGCAGACCCTGCGCGAGCAGATCGAGCAGACCAATGCCGCCATTGAGAAAGCCCAGCGTGAGTACGACCTGAACAAGGCCGCCGAGCTGAAATACGGCAAGCTGCCCGAGCTGCAGAAACAGCTGGAAGCCGAAGAGAAGCTGGCCAACGAGAAGAAAGAGGACAGCCTGCTGCGTGACCGTGTGACCGACGAGGAGATCGCCCGCATCGTGGCCCGCTGGACCGGCATCCCCGTGGAGAAGCTGGTGGAGGGCGAGCGCGAGAAGCTGCTGCATCTGGACGATGTGCTCCACAAACGGGTCATCGGCCAGAATGAGGCCGTGACCAAGGTGAGCGAGGCCATCCTGCGCAGCCGCGCCGGCATCGCCAACCCCAACCGCCCCATCGGCAGCTTTCTGTTCCTGGGCCCCACCGGCGTGGGCAAGACCGAGCTGGCCAAAGCGCTGGCACAGGCCCTGTTTGACGATGAACGCAACATGGTGCGGATCGACATGACCGAATATATGGAGAAGTTCAGCGTCAGCCGCCTGATCGGCGCGCCTCCGGGATACGTCGGTTATGAAGAGGGCGGCCAGCTGACCGAGGCCGTCCGCCGCAAGCCCTACAGCGTGGTGCTGTTTGATGAGGTGGAAAAAGCCCACCCCGACGTCTTCAACATCCTGCTGCAGGTGCTGGACGATGGCCGCATCACCGACAGCCAGGGCCGTACCGTGGACTTCAAGAACACGGTCATCATCCTGACCTCCAACCTGGGCAGCGACATCATCCTGAACGATCTGGAGCAGCGCCGCGCCAACGGCTCCAACGAGCTGAGCGACGAGGCAAAGCATCAGATCGACGCCCTGCTCAAGAGCAAGTTCCGCCCCGAGTTCCTCAACCGTCTGGACGAGATCGTCTACTACAAGAGCCTGACCAAGGACGAGATGCGGAGCATCGTGGACCTGCAGCTGGACGACCTGCGCCGCCGCATGGATGAGGGCAAGCACCTCAAGCTGGACGTGACCACCGCCGCCAAGGACTTCATCATTGATTCCGCCTACGACAGCGTCTATGGCGCGCGGCCCATCAAGCGGTTCATCCAGAGCCGGGTGGAGACCCTCATCGCCAAGGCCATCATCCGGGGCAGCTACGCCGAGGGCGCTACCCTGACGGTGGATTATGACGGCAATGCCCTGACTCTACGCTGAAATTTTCCTTAGATTTTACCTATTTTGTTCCCACGGACAGGTGGTAACGCTTGCACCGGGGGACTGAATATGATATTATAATCTTTGAACATGTGCTTTTCATCGCGGAACAGTCACGGTGGGAAGCACATTTTTAGTATCAGCAGCCTGGAAGCAGTTTTCCCGCCACCGGCGGGGAAACTGCCCCGTCATCCGCTGCGTGCCCGTTTGGGCTAGAAAATATCAAACAGAAAGTTGAGTGTGATTTCCCTTTATTATGGACGATGGCAGTATTACGCTCTTGGTAGCGCTGGTGATCCTGGTGGCATTCTCCGCCTTTTTCTCCGCCTCCGAGACCGCATTCTCTTCCCTGAACCAGATCCGTCTGAAAAGCCGCGCGGAGGACGGCGACACGGCCGCCGCCCGGGTGCTGGCCATGTCGGAAAAATACGACAAGCTGCTCTCCACCATCCTCATCGGCAACAATATCGTCAACATTGCCGCCGCTTCCATCGGCACCATCCTGTTTACCCAGATGCTGGGGCAGGAGCGGGGCGCGACAGTCTCCACCATCGTGCTCACCATCGTGGTGCTGATCTTTGGCGAGGTAACGCCCAAGAGCCTGGCCAAGGAGATGCCGGAGACCATTGCCACGGCAGTGTCCCCGGTGCTCAACCTGCTGCTGCTCCTCTTTACCCCGCTGACCTGGCTGTTTACCCAGTGGAAAAAGCTGCTGGGCAAGTTCATCCACAGCCGTGAGGAAGATACCATCACCGAGGGTGAGCTCATGACCATGGTGAGTGAGGCCGAAAATGACGGCGAGTTGACCGACCGCGAGAGCCAGCTCATCCGCAGCGCCATTGAGTTCGACGACGTGGAGGTGGAAGAGATCCTGACCCCCCGTGTGGACGTGGTGGCCGTGGAGGACAACATCTCGCTGGAAGAGCTGGCCCAGACCTTTGCGGAATCCGGTTATTCCCGCCTGCCCGTCTATCATGATACCATCGACAACATCATTGGCGTGGTACATGAAAAGGACTTCTACCTGGCCCGGCTCAAAAAAGCCACCACCGTGGAAGACCTCATCGCACCCACCCTGTATACCACGGGTTCCACCCAGATCTCCCAGCTGCTGCGCACCCTGCGGGAGCAGCACCACCACATGGCGGTCGTCGTGGACGAGTACGGCGGCACCGAGGGCATCATCACCCTGGAAGACATCCTCGAGGAGCTGGTGGGCGAGATCTGGGATGAGCACGACGAGGTGACCGAGGACTTCCGCCAGCAGTCGGACGGCAGCTGGCTGGTGTCCGGCTCTGCCAGCGTGGATGACCTCTACGAGACACTGGGCCTGCCCGAGGACGAGGACATTGATTCCAACACCGTCAACGGTCTGGTGCAGGAAAAGACCTGCCACCTGCCTAAGGTGGGCGACCATTTCACGCTGGACAATTTCAACGGCGTGGTCACCCGCACGGCCAAGCGCCGCGTGACCGAGGTGCGGTTCACCCCCATCCCCGCCCCGGCGGAGAAAGAGGACGACCATGACCGGGAAAAATGGCTGACCTCCCGCCACCTGCAAAACCACAATTAAGCAAAAACCCCTGAGACGCGGCTGCGTCTCAGGGGTTTTGTGTTCTATTGCGTTTGAAACGGTTACTGCTTTTTCCAACGACGCATAACGCCCATGCCCAGTGCATAGGGGCCGGTGTGCACTGCGATGGTGCAGCCGATCTGCAGCAGCTCTACCTCACAAGCGCTGCCCGGGTACCTGGCCAGCAGGGCGGCGCGGGTCTGCATCCAGAGCCGCTTGCCCTCTTCCTCATCGTAGCCATAGCCCACGGTGACGCAGTAGTCGTCCGGGTTTGCGTTGTTGCTGTCGAGATAAGCCATCAGCTGCTCCAGCGCCTTTTCAAAGCTCTTCTGGCGGCCGCGTGCCATGCCGCCGGAGAAGATCTCGCCCTCTTTGAAGAGGATCATGGGCTTGATGCCCAGGATATTGGCCGCGCGGCCCGTCACCTTGCCGATGCGGCCGCCCTTGATGAGATAATCCAGGTTGCCCACGGTGAAGAAGATCTGGTTGGTGACGCGCTCGGCGCTCAGCCAGACCACAGCCTCTTCCAGCGTGCAGCCTGCGTCCCGCATGGCCACCGCGTTTTCCACCATTTCCGATTCCGTCACGGTGGCCGCCGTGGAGTCCATCACCTCGATCTTTGCATCGGGGTAATCCTCCAGCACCAGCTCCCGGGCGTTGCGGGCGCTGCCCACACAGCCGCTCATCTTGCTGGTAAAGCACAGGCAGAGGGTGGGGCGGCCTGCTTCGGCCTGGCGGCGGAAGATCTGCTCAAAGTCCTCCAGCGAGGGCAGGCTGGTCTTGGGGTAAGCGGAGGGGTTATCTACCATGAACTGGTAGAAATCCCGCACCGCGATCTCCTTGCCCTCCTTGCGGTAATGCTCGCCATCCAGCGAGACATAGAACGGCACAACTTCCACATTGTACTGCTTTGCCTTTTCCGGGGTCCAGTCACAGGCACTGTCGGTAATGATATCAAACATAAACGCACGCTTCCTTTGTTCCGGATAAACGCCCCGTGGCTCAGACCACGTGTGGATATAAGCCTCACGCTCCGCGCCGACCGAGATATAGGTGATCTTGCAGCCCACAGCCTTTTCCAGGCACTCCACATAGTCACGGGCCTCCTGGGGCAGGTCCTCCCACTTGCGGGCTGCGGTGATATCGCAGTGCCAGCCGGCAGATACTCCACCACGGGCTGTGCGGTATCCAGTGCCTCGCCCATGGGGAAACGGGTGGTGGTAGTGCCATCGCTCAGCTTGTAAGCGGTGACCATGGGGATCTTCTCCATGTAGTCCAGCACGTCCAGCAGGGTCAGAGCCACTTCATCGCAGCCCTGGCAGAAGACGCCGTAGCGGCTTGCCACCAGGTCGATGGGGCCCACGCGGCGGGGACGGCCGGTGGCAGCGCCATACTCGTGGCCGGCCTCACGCAGGGCGTGCTTCTCTTCCTCGGTCATCGCCAGCTCCGCGGTAAAGGGGCCGTCGCCGACGCAGGAGGAGTAAGCTTTCATCACGCCGATGGAGTTGTGCAGCTTGTGGCCCGGGATGCCGGCACCGATGGGTGCGTAAGCGCCGATGACGTTGGAGGAGGTGGTGTAGGGGTAGATGCCGAAGTCGATGTCACGCAGAGCGCCCAGCTGTGCCTCAAACAGCACTTTCTTGCCGGCGGCGTCCGCATCAGCCAGGTACTGGCCCACATCGCAGATATAATCCTTGAAGATGGCTGCATACTGCTCCAGCCATGCCCACATCTCATCCACGCTGATAGGAGCGGCGTTGTAGCTGCCCTCCATCACCAGGTTCTTGGAATCCACCATGGTGACCAGGCGCTTCTTGACAGAGTCGTCCAGATGGAGCAGGTCGCCCATGCGGAGGGTCTTCTTCATGTACTTATCGCCGTAAGCGTAAGCAATGCCGCGCTTGGTGGAACCGAACTGCGCGCCGGTCTTGGACAGGCGTGCCTCTTCCAGACCATCCTGCTCCACATGGTAGGGCATGGTGATGGTCGCACGGTCGGAGATCTTCAGGTTGGCGGGGCTGATCTCGACACCCTGCTTGCGCAGGCTCTCGATCTCGCCCGCCAGATGGTGCGGGTCGATGACCATGCCGTTGCCCATAACGCAGACGACGTTGGGGCGGAGAATGCCGGAAGGCAGCAGATTCAGCACAAATTTACCGCGCTCGTTCTTCACGGTATGGCCGGCGTTGTTGCCGCCTGATAGCGCGCGACAATGTCGTACTCCTGGCTGATCAGATCGACCATGCGGCCCTTGCCTCATCGCCCCAGTTGATACCCGTAATTGCAGTAAGCATAATAAATGACCTCTTTGTAATTTTTCAAAAGACAGCCTTTTCCGTGCACCTTGCCCGGGATACGCCACCTTGGAAACAACATTTGGCCGTGCCGCCCGCGCCCGGCAGACCGCAACAGCTCAAGTATATTATAGCACGATTGCGCAACCGAAAAAAGAGGGAAAGCCGCTTTTGTACGACTTTTCCCTCTCTGCACCCCCTTTTGTCTGGGTAGTACCTGATTTTATCAGAAATTCAACCTCTCAGGCCGCGCTCTGGCGCGTCCAGCTCCCCTAGCAGGGGAGCCAAATAGAGGAAATCAGTCTTTCTTTGCCAGCTTATGGATGGTGCCGTCCGGCTCCTGGATGGAGGTGTTGTTCAGCTGGGCGCGGAGGCTGGCCTTGATGTCGTCCAGGTACTCCCGGCGCAGGGCCTGCTGCTCGGCTTTTTCGGCCTCCGTCAGGCCCGTGGTCTTGCTTTTGTGTGCCAGCTCGTTGATGCGGGCAATTTTCTCATTCGTCATGGTGTACTCCTGTATTTTATCGGAAAGTGTGATATAATTAGCATAGCCTCTCAGGCGCCCCGCTGGGTGACGGAGAGGTTTAATCCAGTATACCAAAGGATGAAACCCATGTCAAAGCAGTTGAATTTTGCACAGCAGATGGACGAAGTGTTGAAAACATTGGCCCCCGCCCGGCCAAAGCTTCTGCTCCACGCCTGCTGCGGGCCCTGCTCCAGCGCCGTGCTGGAACAGCTGTGCCAGTATTTTGAGATCACTGTCCTCTACTATAACCCCAATACCTGGCCCGCGGAGGAATACTACCGCCGGGGCGAGGAGCTGAAAAAGTTCGTGGCCGCCGCCCACCCGCTGGGGGTAACGGTGGTGGAAGACCACTACGACCCGCAGGAGTTCTACACCGCCGTGCAGGGGCTGGAACAGGAGCCCGAGCGGGGCAGCCGGTGCACCGTCTGTTACCGGCTGCGGATGCGCCGGGCGGCCCAGTATGCCGCCGAGCACGGGTTCGACTGGTTCACCACCACCCTCTCCATCAGCCCCCATAAGGACGCCAGGCGGATTAACGAGATCGGCCAGCAGCTGGAAGAAGAGTTCGGTGTAAAGCACCTGCCCTCGGATTTCAAAAAGCACAACGGCTACCTGCGCAGTTTGCAGCTCTCGGAGGAATACGGCCTCTACCGGCAGGATTACTGCGGGTGTGAGTTCAGCGCCCGGGCCCGCGGGCTATAACAAAAACGTCCACCCTGACGGATGGACGTTTTTGTTTTGCCGCCTTAGTTTTCTTCCGGCATCCGTGCCACCAGAATGGCAAAGATGACAAGGCCGATGCAGGGCACGATGTTACAGGCCATGCCCACGGCAAGGCCCGCGCGCTCTGCCACCCGGCCAATGATCCAGGGCATGAGGATGGCACCGCTGGACGCCGCCGGGAGCATGATGCCCATGCTGGTCACGCTGGTCATCTTACCGGCGCTGGCCACAGCCGTGGGGTTCATGCCCGCCATGGCAAAGGCAAAGGCGAACAGCAACAGGATGGCTGCCCCCTGCGTGTGGGCCTGCATGAGGAAGAAATAAAAGATGGTGCAGCCCACCCCCATGACCACCATGGCCTTGCGGGGCTGTTTGAACGGGAAGACGAACGCGATGAGGAGCCGGGCCACCAGAGTGGCACCCCACATGACCGTGACGGTATAGGCCGCCAGCGCGCCGGTAATGATGCCGCTGCCCTTGAAGTAGGTGACCATCCAGCCCGTGACGCTCTGCTCGGCCGCGTTCTGGCAGAAGAGCAGGCCTGTCAGCAGCCAGAACTGCACGGAGTGCAGAAAGCTCCAGTCGATCTTCTCCTTGCCGGTTTTGCTTTTGGTGCTCCCCTGCCCGTCCATGGGGGTGGTGAGATAGATGAACCAGACGAGGACGCCCAGCGCCGCCAGCACCAGCAGGGCCAGCCCGGTGCTCACCCGGCCCGCCGCTGCAATGAGGAACGGGCAGAGCAGCGCGCCGCAGGCGTAGCAGCTGTGCATCAGGTTCATGCCCCGGGTGCGGTCGGCGGAGTTGTCGCTGACCAGGATGGTGCAGGCGTTCATGGCGCTGCCCTTGGCGATGCCCACCAGGAAGAACGAGACACTCAACAGCAGCTCCGCGCCGGAGAGGCCCATCATCCCATAGCCCAGCGCATAGCCCGTGGTCAGCAGCAGGACACTGGGCTTGAAGCCCAGCACCCCGGGCAGCACGCCGGTCAGGAAACCCGCCAGCAGGTTGCCAATGCTCATCAGGGCGAGCAGAGTGCCCGTCATGCCATAGGCAAAGCCGTATTTCTCCTGCAACAGGCTGACCACCACACCGCTGGAAATGGCGCAGATCCCGCTGAAAAAGAATGTGAGGAAGCCCGCATTGCGCAGGCGGGTGTTTTGGGGTTGCTGTTCCATGGCCGTTTGCTCCTCGTCCTGTTTTTGTTACTCTTTTTTATTTAACCACAGTTTTGGGCAAATGCAATCCGCTTTTTGAATTTACAGGTGCTCCTGCAGGAAATTTGCCGCAGGACGCGGCTCGTTGAAGAGAGATCCCACGCGGAACGCACCCCGCCAAAACAGGCGCAAAAAAGAGGGGCGGACCCTACAGGGTTCGTCCCTCTTTTTACTGGTTTGCTTATTCTGCCTTTTCAGCAGCGGGCTTCTCCTCAGCCTTGGGAGCGGGAGCTGCTGCAGGAGCAGCAGCGGGCTTCTTGGGCTCCGGGGGATACGGATTGTCCTTCAGCGGGAAGAGGATGATCTTCTTCGGGCACTTCTGGGCACACATACCGCAGCCCTTGCACTTGTCATAATCCACACGGGCCACACCGTCCACAACATGGATGGCATCAAACTTGCAGGTACGCTCGCACATGCCGCAGGCAATGCAGGAGGTCGTGCAGGCTTTCATGGCCACAGGGCCCTTATCCTGGTTGGAGCACATGACCACAGGCTTGCGGGGGCCGCCAGCGTCGATCATAATAACATGCTTGGGGCAGATGTTGGCGCAGGCACCGCAGCCGGTGCACTTGTCCTTATCCACCTTGGCCACGCCGTCCACAATGTGGATGGCGTCAAACTTACAGACCTTGGTGCAGTCGCCCAGGCCGATGCAGGCGAACGTGCAGGTCTTGGGGCCGCCGTACAGGTTGGCGGCAGCCGCGCAGGTCTGGATGCCGGTGTAATCATAAGCGGGCTTGCAGTGCTCGGAGTTGCCCTGGCACTGAACCACAGCCTTTTTCTCCACAGCGCTTGCCTCGCCGCCCATGATCTTGGCAATGGCAGCAGCAGCCTTGGGGCCGCCGGGTGCGCACTTGTCGCAGGCAACGCCGTCCATGACGACAGCCTTTGCGTAATCAGAGCAGCCTGCGTAACCGCAGCCGCCGCAGTTTGCGCCTGCCAGGCAGGCGGCAACTTCTTCAATACGAGGATCTTCCTCAACCGCCATGAACTTGGCCGCCGCGACCAGAATGATCGCGCCAACGGCGCCCACGATGGTACAGAGGATAACAGCCGATGCAATATTCATAGTTCTGTCTCCTCCCTTACAGCGTCACATTAAACAGGTTCTCGACGAGGCCGCCGAAACCCATGAAAGACAGGCTGGTGATCGCGGCAGCCAGCAGGGTGATGGGCAGGCCCTTAAAGGGAGCCGGGGGATCGCAGGCTTCCACGCGCTTGCGCACGCCGCTGAACATGACCATGGCCAGCATGAAGCCGACGCCTGCACCGATGGCGCAGATCAGGGCCTCGATGTAAGCGATGCCAAAGCCCAGGCTCTCCACATCCGCGCCGTAATCGCCGACGACCAGAATGGTGACAGCCAGCACGCAGCAGTTGGTGGTGATCAGGGGCAGGTAAACGCCCAGGGAGTTGTACAGGGCCACAATGTACTTCTTGAGGAAGATCTCAATGAACTGGACCAGAACCGCGATGACCAGGATGAAGACGATGGTCTGCAGGTAGCTCAGGCCAGCCGGGTCCAGAACGAAGATCTGGATGGGGAACGTCACGGCGGTAGCCATGAACATGACGAAGATAACAGCGCCGGACATACCAACGGCGGAGTCCAGCTTCTTGGAAACGCCCAGGAACGGGCAGATACCATAGAACTTCACCAGCACGTAGTTGTTGACAAGGATCATGCTGAAGAAGATTGCAGCGAGTTTGACGAGCATCTTATTCCGCCTCCTTCTTCAGGTTGTCGATGTCACAGCAGCTCTTGCGCTCGATCCGTGCATCCAGCTTGCCCTCCAGCCAGACACAGCCGGCCATCAGGACGCCGTAGCAGAAGAACGCGCCGGGAGCCTGGGTCATAATGCTGATCTTGGCGAAAGACTCGGGCAGGATCTGGAAGCCAGCCAGGTGCCGCTGCCCAGAACCTCACGGAACGTAGCCATCAGCACAACGGTCAGGGTGTAGCCGATGCCCATGCCAATGCCGTCCAGTGCGGAATCGACCACATTGTTCTTGCAGGCGAACATCTCGGCACGGCCCAGGATGATGCAGTTAACAACGATCAGGGGCAGGAAGACGCCCAGTGCATTGTACAGGCTGACCATGTAGGCGTGCATGAACATCTGGACGATGGTCACGAAGCCTGCGATGATAACGATGTAGCAGGGCAGATGGACTTTTGCGGGGATCACGTTGCGCAGCAGCGAGATCAGGATATTGGCGCAGACCAGCACGAACGTGAAAGCTGCACCCATGCCCAGCGCGCTGGAAACTGCCGTGGTAACAGCCAGGCAGGAGCAGGTGCCCAGAACCAGACGCAGAACGGGGTTTTCTTTGATGATACCGTTGGTAAGGATGCTTACCTTGGAATTCTTTTCAGATGCCATTTCTTACCAACCTCCTTTATGCCAGCTCATTGTAGCAGCTGATGCAGTCGTTGATGGCTGCAAACAGAGCCGTGGACGAAATGGTAGCGCCGCTGTAGGCGTCAAAGTCCTGGTTCATGACGATATTCTGGGTACCGTCCATGCCGTTGAACTGAGCCAGATAGTCGGCCTTGGCCACATTGGAGCCGATGCCGCTGGTCTGCGTGGAAGCATCCACCCAGATACCGGTGACCTTGCCCTCGGCATCAAAGCCCATGATAACGGTCAGGACGCCGCCGTCGAAACCGGACTCGCCGGCCTTGATGGCCATGCTGCCATCCTCAGCCTTGACAGCACCGGAGACGTTTGCGGTGGTGTAGCCGCTCATCTCTTCCAGGGTGCTTGCGTCGGAAACAGAGGGCATCACGTCAACGTAAGCAGCCAGGGTGGTTGCACGCTCGTTTTCCGCGATGACCGGAGCGGTCATGGAGTTAACGACCGCCAGCAGCAGGCTGACGACCAACGAGATCACGCTCAGCACAACAACGGGCTTTACCGTGCTCTCCCAAGTAGTCTTATTCATTTGCCAGCAGCCTCCTTTGCAGGTTTTGCGGGTTTGATATAGCCATACGGAGTCTGACGGGTCAGGTCATTGATGTACGGGACCCACAGGTTCATGAACAGCAGCGCGAAAGACACGCCCTCGGCGTAGCTGCCCCACTCACGGATCGCAAAGGTGACAATGCCCAGCGCCACGCCATAGACCAGCTTGCCCTTGAGGGTGAACGGGCTGGTGACGTAGTCGGTTGCCATGTACACAGCACCAAACAGCAGGCCGCCGGACAGAACGCCGACCAGCGCGCCGTGCAGGCTGCGGGTAGAGATCAGGTAGAAAATGAACATGCTGCCGATGTAAGAAGCGGGGATGGCAGCGCTAATGGTCTTGGTGGCTACCAGGTAGATCAGGCCCAGCACGATGGCCAGAGCGCAGGTCTCGCCCAGAACACCGCCGTGCACGCCCATGAACAGGTCCAGCAGGCTCAGCTTGGAGGGGTCAGCCACTTTCAGCGGGGTAGCGCTGGAGAGCTGATCCACGGCCGCATCCGGGTAGACCCAGGTGTTCATCTCGCCGGCAAAGCTGATGAACAGGAAGATACGGCCTACCAGAGCGGGGTTGGCAAAGTTCATGCCGATGCCGCCGAACAGCTGCTTGACCACGATGATGGCGACGAAATCGCCCACGATGAGCTCGCCAATGGGCATCCCCACGGGGACGTTCAGGGCAAGGATGATGCCCGTGACCACAGCGGACAGATCGCCGACGGGATTGGGCTTCTTGAGCAGCTTGCAGTACAGCCACTCAAAGGCCACGCTGGCAACCACGGACACGGCCGTGACCAGCAGAGCACGCAGACCAAAAATGATCGCAGAGGCCACCACGCAGGGCACCAGAGCGACGATCACGTTGGCCATCAGGCCGGTGGTCGTCTCCTCGGAGCGCAGGTGCGGGGAGGCCGAAACAATAAGCTTCGTATCCATTACTTATTGCCTCCTTTTTTGATTTCACCAAGGTAGAATGCCTTTGCCAGGCCCATCATCTGGGTGCAGGGACGCTTGGCCGGGCAGACAAACGTGCAGGAACCGCAGTTGAAGCAGTAATCCACATGCAGCTTGCCCAGCGTCTGGACATCACGGGCAGCGTAAGCCTGGTTGACCTCCACGGGCTCCAGACCCATGGGGCAGTACTCCACGCAGCGGCCGCAGCGGATGCAGGGGTTGACCTGCGGGGGCTGTGCGGCCACGTCGCTCAGCATGATGAGGCCGGAAGTGGTCTTGGTGGTGGGGTAGCTCAGGTCCTTGACAGCGGGGCCCATCATGGCACCGCCGGCAACCACCTTGCCCAGCGTCACGCCAGGCTTGAGGCCGGCGGCGTTCAGCACGTCTTCATAAGAAGTACCGACCGGGACGATCAGGTTCTGCGGGTTTGCGCAGGCATCGCCGTCCACGGTGATGCAGCGGCTGACCACCGGCATACCGGTAGCCAGATACTTGCCCAGGCTGGACACACTGGTCACGTTCATGACGATGGCGCCAGCAGCCGCGGGCAGGCCGCCGTGCGGCACCTCGCGGCCCAGGCACTTCTCGATCAGGATCAGCTCCGCACCGGTGCCATAGACACTGGGCAGAGGCTTGACTTCGATCTCGGGCGTGTCCTTGGTCTTCTGGCACAGCAGGTCGATGCACTCAGGCTTGTTGTTCTCAATGCCGATGACGCACTTCGGGATGCCGACATACTTCAGGACAGCCTGGATGCCGCGGATGATATCGTCGGCACACAGCAGCATCTCCTGGGTATCGCTGGTCAGCCACACTTCGCACTCGGAAGCGTTGATCAGCAGGGTGTCCACCGGGTCTTTGGGCTGCAGCTTGACGTCGGTCGGGAAGCCCGCGCCGCCCAGACCAACCAGACCGCACTCCCGCACAGCAGCCAGGAAGCTGGCCTTATCGGTCACTTCCGGTGCCTGGACGGCCGGGTCAACAGTCTGCTTGCCATCCGTCTTGATGACCACCGAGTCGCACATACGGCCATTGCTCAGGCGGTACGGCTCCACGGCAGCAACGGTGCCGGAGACACTGGAGTGGATATTGGCAGAGACAAAGCCGCCTGCCTCACCGATCTTGGTGCCCACAAACACTTCGTCGCCCTTTTTCACCAGAGCCTTTGCCGGAGCACCAATGTGCTGGCTCATGAGGATGCGTACCTGCGCGGGCAGAGGCATCGGGACAGGCTTGCTTGCAGCGGTTGCCTTGTCATGCGGCGTATGCGCGCCAAGCGCCGCACGTTTCAGCTTGTTCAACATGGAATAAATCCCCCATTCTGCTTGAATTGCCATCCCCACGCCCATGCAGGCGCACTGGTACAGGGACAGCAGCTGCTTAACACACTTATTGTATCATTTTGGCGTCGGAAGTCAACGATAACTCCCCCAAAATGATGCGAATTCCTTAATTTTCTTTGCTATTTTTGACGATTAGTTATAGCTAACTTCCAATTTTTTCGGTACAAACCCACAAGAATCGCCAAGTTTGCCTTTCGGTGCGGAATATGCTATACTAAAGGAAACCATCCTGCGGAACGTCCCCCGCTCCGCCACTCATCCACCAAGGAGGATCTGAAACGATGAAATTTCTCAAAGCGCTGCTCGCCATTTTCACGTTCTTAGCCGTCGCTCTGACGGGTGCTCTGCTGTTCGTACAGGACAAGAGCGCCCCGCGCTATATCCAGATCTACACCAACGAGCAGTAACCCACAACACACACAGCAAAAGCCCCGGAGCGGCATCTGCCGTCCCGGGGCTTTTTGATTTGCGATTTTAGATCTTACTCTTCCACATCAAACGTGCAGATGAGCAAATAGCGGGTGCCAGAGGAAGAATCCTTGAACGCCACGCCAACTTTTTCCGCAAGGTGATAGTTGGTCACTTTATACAGCTCCGCGTATTTAAAGCCGCTCTTTTTCGCCGGGTTTGTACCAGGAATCACGTCAACGATGATTTTTACGTTCTTATCCAGCCCATCGGTGATACGTTTATATTCTTCAGGGTACTTCGAGATATTGCCGTAGTTATCTAGGTAATTATCCAGCAGTTCCTTTGTAATCTTGCTGTACTTCACACTGTAGGTCAACTGGGGCTGATTTGCCGCTGCCGCACCATTGTTCAGTGCATAAACAACACTTTCTGTCTCATCATCGGGGTAAACAGCATCCGGGTCAGTTGTCCCTGTATCGCAGCCGGTCAGCACCGTCAGTGCCAGCACGGCCACCATGGCGACGGCCAGCAGTTTTTTGAACAGTTTCATCATTTCTGTCCTCCTTAAAATAAAGTTAAAAAAGCCTGATTCGGTTCCGTTGTTTTTCTTTTTCACAAAGCTCCGAGAGCTTCCAAGCCACTTTAAGGATACCGGTGCACCCCGTCCCTGTCAATGGGGAGTGTGCACAAATTTTGGTGAAACTTTTTGAGCTTGCAGAATCTGGCGTTCAGTAGTCCTTTTCGCACCCCAGCAGGTACTTCATATACGCAAAGGTCCGCTCCTGTCCGATGTCCCGCACCATCTTGAGCAGCTTTTCCAGCAGGGCCCGGGTCTCCGGGTGGAGCAGGTAGTGGTCCTTGCTGTGCTCGTAGTAGTTCCAGGCGGCGGCATCGGTGTACTTGTCGCCCAGATAGATCTGGCTGGCGGCTACCCGGTCGCAGACCATCTCGCAGACGTACCGGAGAGGGATCTTCATCCCGGTCAGGCCGGTCTTGGTGGTGCTGTAGTCGATCCAGTATTCCAGATGATGCTTGTTGCGGCCCTTGTGGTGGAGCCAGGCCGAGGTGTAGCCCCTGGCCTCCCGCTCCGCCTCGTTGGGGCTGTGGTCGCCCTGATAGTAGATGCACCCCGGGATAAACTCGGTGGGGCTGTACTTGCTCAGGTCGTGGGCAAGGCCCTGCTCATAGAGCCCGCAGGCGAAGCAGTATTTCATCACCAGCAGCTTATGCCGGGTAATGGTCTCAAAATGCCCTTTGATGTTCATGGTCTCACTCCCCCCACCGTACGGTCAGGCTCCCCTCTTTCAGCTTCCGCAGGTCATCACTCTCCGAGAAATCTTCCCGGTCACGGGTGAGGCTGGGGTTGTAGTAGGGGTCGTCCAGAATCTTCTCTTTGCCGTGGATGGCATACAGCCGCTGCTGCTCCGAGGCAAAGCGGGCCGCCTTGGCCGGGTCTTTCTCGTCACCGCCGCGGCTCTTACTCTCGTAATGGGTCAGCCGGGCGTAGGGCGTCCAGGCAACGCGGTAACCCGCATCCCGCACCCGCAGGCAGAAGTCCACATCGTTGAACGCCACGGCGAACTTTTCGTCCAGCCCGCCGACTTCGTCCCAGACACTGGCTTTTACCAGCAGGCAGGCACCGGTCACGGCGGAGAAGTCCTGCACCGTGGCGGCGCGGAACAGATAGCCGCTGCCGCCCGCCTGCTTGTACTTGTGGCTGTGGCCCGCGTAGCCGCCCAGCCCCGTGACCACGCCCGCGTGCTGGAGCGTCTCGTCCGGGTAGTAGAGCATGGCACCGCAGATGGCCGCCCCGCCGGGGTGGGCACATTGGCGCAGCAGCTCGGTGAGCCAGTCGCCGTTGCGCACCTCCACGTCGTTGTTCAGCAGCAGCAGGTAGTCCCCGCTGGCCGCTTTCCGGCCAAAGTTGTTGATGCCCGAGAAGTTGAAGCCCTTTTCCGGGTAGGTGACCACTTTCAGGCCATCGTACCGCTTCCGTGCTTCTTCATAGTAGGCAAAGGTGGCCGGGTCGGTGGAGTTGTTCTCAATGACGATGACCTCGTAATTGTCCCATTCCGTCTTGCTCCAGATGCTGTGCAGGCACTTTTCCAGGTCGTCGGTGTGGTCCTTATTGGGGATGAGGATGCTGACTTTCGGGTCGCCCTCAATTTTCCACAAGACGCGGTAGGTGCTGGGGAACAATCCATCGGTGACGGTGCCCACCCGGCCCGTGCGGGTCAGGTGGTCGGCCAGCGCCTTTTTGGCCGCCTTGGCCACATAGGGCTTGGCGTCGGTGCCGCCGGAGGTGGAGCCCGCATGGACCCGCCAGTAGTAGAGCACCTGGGGCAGATGGGCCGCGCCGCCCACTTTTTCGATCAGGCGGAGGAAGAGATCATGGTCCTGGCTGCCGTCACACTCCGGGCGCTCGCCGCCCACTTCCTCATATAAGGCCCGCCGGAACACGGCCAAATGGCAGATATAGTTGCAGCAGAGCAGGTAGTCCGGCGCGTAGTCCGGCTTGAAGTGGGCCACCAGCGGCCACTGGATGCTCTTGTTGAAAAGAGCTTCGTCGCTGTAGACAAAACCGTCCGGTTTGCCCTGCGCCCTCAGGTCCAGGATGGCCCTGCCCATGGCGTACAGGGCGTGGGGAGCCAAGATGTCGTCGTGGTCAGCCAGAGCAAGATATTCCCCGCTGGCAAGGGCGGCAGCAGCGTTGGTATTGGCTGCAATGCCCTTGTTTTCGATCTTTTTGTATCCGATATGTTGATTCTTTGCCTGATATTCCCGCACGATCTCCCCGACACGGCTGTGAGCGGCATCGGAGGCATCGGCAAGGCAGAGCTCCCCGTTGGGGGCGGTCTGGTCCACGAACGAATCCAGAAACTCCCGCAGGTAATTTTCCGGGGTATTATACAGCGGGGTGAGGACGGAAATGGTCGGAAGCCCGCAGTCCTCGAACGTTTTTCCGGCCATCTCGGCCCGCTGGGCTTCCAGTACCTTTTTGGCGGGCAGGTAGCGGGCTTTTTTGCCGAAGAACCGGCGCTTGACAAAGCCCGCCCCCCGCGCCATCATGGTGCCAAGGCCCTCGTCCCGGGTCAGCTGGACAGCATAGCCCGCCAGCTCTTTGGCGCGTTTCAGTCGCAAATTCATCCCTTATGCCTCGCCGCGCTGGACGGCCTTGTACGCGTTGCAGACCGTCATGGTATCGCCGTTCATCTTGAGGTGGCCGTGGCTCAGCCATGCCACCTTGCTGCACATCCGCTCGATCTGCTCAATGGAGTGGGACACCAGAATGACGGTGGTGCCGCCGGCCATCAGCTCTTTCATCCGCTTCTCGCATTTCTGCTGGAAGAGGAAATCGCCCACCGAGAGCACCTCGTCCGCGATCAGGATGTCGGGTTTGGTGATGGTGGCAATGGCAAAGCCGATGCGGGCCACCATGCCGGAGGAGTAGTTCTTGAGCGGCACATCCAGAAAGTTCTGCAGCTCGCTGAACTCCACGATCTCATCAAACTTTTCGTCCAGATACTTGGGCGAGAAGCCCAGCACCGTACCGTTGAGGTAGATGTTCTCCCGGGCGGTCAGGTCCATATCAAAGCCCGCGCCCAGCTCAATGAGGGGGGCAATGGTGCCGTTGACCGTCACTTTGCCCTTGCTGGGCTTGTACACGCCTGCAATGGTCTTGAGCAGGGTGGATTTGCCCGAGCCGTTCAGGCCCACCAGGCCGTAAAAATCGCCGGGCATGATGTCCAGGCTGACGTCTTTCAGGGCATAAAATTCATCGTACTGCAGCCGCCCCTGCACCATGGCCAGAAGATACTCTTTCAGGCTCTCGTGCTTTTCGGTGGAGAGGTTGAAGCACATGGAAACATTGTCCACTTTAATAATTGGTTCCATTTTCTCCCCTCCTTAAATGTGCAGCACAAAGCGGTCCTGCGTTTTGCGGAACATCTGCACGCCCACCAGCATGGAAAGCAGCGCGCACACGCCGCACACCGCCAGCATGTTGAAATCCAGCGGGATGCCCCACATCAGAGTGCGGCGGAAGCCCGTGATATACCAGTACATGGGGTTGAGCTTGATGATCTGCTGCATGTTGAACCCGCCGATGGAGAACGTCATCTGGGTGGGGTCATAGAAGATGGCGGAGAAGTAGAGCAGCGCCGTGATGAACACGCTCCAGATGTGCATGATATCCCGGAAGAAGACGGTGGCCGCCGCCAGGAACAGGCCCACGCCCAGGCTGAAGAAGAAGAGCGTCACCAGCGGGTAGATCACTTCCAGAATGGTCCAGTGGAGGGGGCTGCCCGTAAACACCATGACCAGTGCCAGCGCCACAAAGCTGAACACGCAGTTGACCATGGCAAAGCAGCATTTTTCCAGCGGGAAGATATACTTGGGGATATACACCTTTTTGAGCAGCGGGGCCGCCGACAGCACGCTGGACATGCTGGAGGAGGTGGCCTCGTTGAAGAAGTTGAAGAGCAGCTGGCCGCACATCAGGAAAACGGGGAAGTTGTCGATGCCGCTGCCGCGCATATCCATCAGGCTGCTGAACACGGCCCAGTACACCAGGCACATGAGCAGCGGGTTGAGCACGCTCCACACCACGCCCAGCACGCTGCGGCGGTACTTGAGCTTAAAATCACGGCTGACCAGATTCCACAGCAGATAGCGGTAGCGCCAGAAGCCGTTGAACATTCCCTTGATTTTTGCCACGGGCGATCACCACTTTTCAAAGAATTCAAACTTCTGGGAGGCAAAGGACTCATGCAGCTTGTCCTTCGCGCTGGTCTTGTGCTCGCAGCCGCAGTCCGGCCACTGCACGTTGACGGTGGGGTCGTCGTAGGGGATGCCGCCCTCGCTGGTGGGGTCGTAGACATCGGTGCACTTATAGCAGAACTCCGCCACGTCGCTCAGCACGAGGAAGCCGTGGGCAAAGCCTCCGGGATATAGAACATCTTCTTGTTCTCCTCGCTCAGGGTCACGCCCACCCACTTGCCAAAGGTCGCGCTGTGGGGGCGGCAGTCCACGGCCACGTCGTAGACTTCACCCTTGGTCACGCGGACCAGCTTGCCCTGGGTGTGGTTCTTCTGGAAATGCAGGCCGCGCAGCACGCCGCGGGTAGAGCGGCTCTGGTTGTCCTGCACAAACTCCTTATCAATCCCGGCAGCAGCAAACTGGTCTTTCTGATAGGTCTCCATAAAATAACCGCGGTCATCGCCAAACACCTGCGGCTCAATGACCACAACACCGGGGATCTCAGTTTCCGTAAACGTAAATTTACCCATTTTTCATTTTCCTCTCTGTTTTTTCGTTATTGTTTTTGACATTTTGTTTTTTTATTTGGAAAAGCCGGAATGGCTTTTGCGCAGTGTTAGAAAAGACGTTGCGTGGATTGCCAAAGCCTCTCCTACTAGGAGAGGTGGCATTGCAAAGCAATGACGGAGAGGTTGGACAAAGCACCGCCTTGTCCATATGCGGATGTCATACAACCTCTCAGTCGCTTACGCGACAGCTCCCCTTGTAGGGGAGCCCTTGGCAAAGAGGGTCAGTGCCTCGATTTTTTCTTCGCTTTCGAGCGGAGCCTTACCACAACAAATGCAACTCCCGCCGCCAGCACCGTGCACCCCAGCGAGATGCCGATGAGCAGGCCCGCGGTCTTGCCGGGGCTGCGGGTGCCGCTGCCCAGCTGGACACCGGTGTTCCGCTCCAATAGCTCCTCCAGTCCCGTAATCGTGGCCGGCACCCGGACGCTGGCGGACTCCTGCTTGTCCTGCCCGTTGACGGTATACACGGCGTACACCGCCGGGCTGGTGCCCAAGACATACTGTTCCGGCAGCTCCAGCGTCACGGACACATCCCCTGCCGTCAGGCCGTCAGCCAACAGCAGCCGGGTGCCGGGGTCGGTCACCGTGACCATGCCCAGCGGGGCACCGCCTCCCGCCACCGTCAGCTCCCGGGTCAGGCCCTGGGCCGGGATGTCGGTATAGTTTGTGTAGTGGGCAAAGGCGTAATCCAGCAGGGTGCGGACATCGTTGTACTTGTCGGTCTTGATGTTGCTCTGCATGGTGACGCAGATGAGCCGGACACCGTTCTGCTCCGCCAGGCAGACATAGCTGTAGCGGGCAATGTTGGTGTAGCCGATCTTGGAGCCTTGAATGGCCGGGATGTAATACCGGCTGGAACCCACCCGCATTTTGTCCTGCTGGTGGAAATACCGCTCTTTGGGCTGGATGTCCGTGGGCTTCATGGGATACATCTCGTTGCGGGTAAACAGCGTCTCAAACCCCGGCTGGGTCAGGGCCCAGCGCAGGATCTGCGCCATATCATAGCAGCTGGTATAGTGGTCGGTATCGCTGATGCCGTGGGGGTTGGCAAAGTGGGTGTGCTTGAGGCCCAGTTCAGCCACCTGGGCGTTCATGGCCGCCACGCCGCCCGCAATGGTGCCATCCCCGAAATATTCGGACAGCAGGTTGGCGCCATCGTTGGCGCTGGCCATCATGGTGGCATAGAGGGCATCCGTCAGGGGCACATGCTCCCCCTCCTGCAGGGCAATGTGGCTGGAATCCGTCCCCGCGAGGGAATAGACATCCTCGTGGGTCACTTCCAGGCTCACACCGTCCCACTGGCCCTGGGCTTTCTCACAGGCAAGGCCCAGCGTCATCACCTTGGTGATGGACGCCGGGTGCAGCTCTTCGTCCATATTCTGCTGGGCCAGCACAAGGCCGGTGTCCGCGTCGATGATGCAGTACGCCTCCGTGGCCGACAGCGCCGGGCCCGCGGCCCGCGCCATGGGTGCAAACACCGCACAGACCCAGAGCAGCACCGTGCAAAGCACGGCGATCTGTTTTTTCATCTGGTATACTCCATAATTCAAAATTATTTTGTTTAGTATACCACACTTTTCCCTTGCTGAAAAGACATTCCGTGCCCGGCGGCGGGGCAAAGAACGGGCTGCAGCTGCCGCCCCTCCAGCGCCGCGTCCAGTGCGGCGGGCAGCAGGGCGAACCGGGCTTTCAGGCTCTGCGGCTTTGCCTGCGGGTCATCCTGGCCGTAGGGCACAAAGTAATAGTGCTTGCGCTGGTACAGCCGGGCAATGTTTTCTCCCGAGGCCCCCAGCCCGTCGTTGGTGGAGACGGCGATCACGACCGGCCGCCCCACCCGCAGCAGGCTCTTGGCCGCCAGCGTCACCGGCGTGTCCGAGAGGCCCGCCGCCAGCCGGGCCAGCGTGCTGCCCGTGCAGGGGGCGATCACCAGCGCCTCGGCCATGTTTTGGGGCCCAGAGGCTCCACGGCCTGCAAACTGTCCAGCACCGGGTGCCCGGTCAGGGCTTCCAGACGCTGCCGCCATTCTTCTGCCCGGCCAAACCGGGTATCACACCGGGCGGCAGCAAAACTCATGATGGGCAGCAGCTCCCAGCCCCGGGCCGTCAGTTCCCGTACCTGTTCCAGTGCGGTCTCCAGCGTGCAGAAGCTGCCGCAGACCGCAAAGGCACAGCGTCGTTTCTCGTTCATCGTGCTCCCTCCCTTTCGCGCAGCATCTCACATACCGTCCGGGCCACGATCTCCCCGGCTGTTTCCGGCGCGCAGGCAGCGGGCAGGCTCAATGCATGGATGGCCTTGTGGCCGCAGCGGGCGGCGGCATCAAAATCCGTCCCACCGGGGCGGGAAGCCAGATCCACGATCAGGCTCCCGGGCCGCAGCCGGGCCAGCACCGGAGCCGTGAGCACCTGCGCCGGGATGGTATTCACCACCGTGTCAAAGGCCGGGGCCAGCCGGGCCAGCCGGGCCAGCTCTGCCCCCTGC
The DNA here is from genome assembly GCF_003460645.1 of Faecalibacterium sp. OF04-11AC. Taxonomy (NCBI): domain Bacteria; kingdom Bacillati; phylum Bacillota; class Clostridia; order Eubacteriales; family Oscillospiraceae; genus Faecalibacterium; species Faecalibacterium sp. OF04-11AC. Next base: position 44,813 of record NZ_QTVP01000016.1, read on the forward strand.
ATCCCCAGGCTTTCCGCCTGTGCCCGCTGGGCCGGGCGGCGGGCTGCCACTGTCACATGCGCCCCCAATGCCGCCAGCCGGGTGCCAACCGCCTGCCCCACCGGGCCAAATCCCAGCAGCAGGACCGCGCTGCCCCACAGGGTGCGTTTGCGCTGGGCCAGCAAAACGCCGATGCACCCCTCCGCCGTGGGGATGGCGTTGCGGATGGCCAGCTCCTCCCGGGCAAAGTAATCCACCAGCTCCACCCCGGCTTCCGCCGCAATGGCCTTTGCTTCTTCCGAGAGCATCCCGCCCAGCGCCAGCGCCCCGGGCGTGCCGCCCGCAGCAGCTCCGCCAGCGGGGTGCGGGCCGCGTCCAGCGGCAACGGCAGCAGGATATAGTCTGCCAGCGCGATCTCTTCCGGCCCCTCCACCGCATACCCCGCCCGGGCCAGCGCCCGGCCTGCCGCCAGCTGCCGGGCATCGCTGCCGATCACCGCAAAGCGTTTTTGTCGTTCCATCCAAAAGCCCTCCTCCCCAAAGCCTGCGCCATTCTATGCACAGGTAGGGAGGAGGGTGACGGACGCAAACAAAAAGCCCCGGAGCGGGGCCGTAAGGCTCACTCCGGGGCAAATATGCAATTTTTAGTGGATTGATTACTTTGCTGCCTTAGTAGCTGCCTTAGCAACAATAGCAACATAATCGTCGCCAACAACCTTGACACCGATCTCAATCTTCTTGTCGCTGTTCTTCGCAGAGGTAGACAGAACGACATCAGCCTTCTTAGCCTTATCGCCCCAGCTGTTTTCCTTGGTTGCATCGCTGGGCTTTTTGACGATCACATAGTTGTAAACGACATTGCTAATAGTGATGATGCCGCTGCTTTCCTTCTTATCCTTGTTCTCGTCCCAAGCCTTCTTGGCCTCGTCGTCCAGATCGGTCTTGTGCTTGTAAGAGACAGCGCTGACAGCGTTCAGCTTGTTGACCAGAGCTTTCTCAACCAGGTTGTCGCTCACTGCGCAGCCAGTCAGCATGGTCAGAGCCATAACGCAAACGAGGGCAGCGGCCATCAATTTCTTAAATGCTTTCATTGTTGTATCCTCCGTAATCAGATAGTTCCCCAGAAACGGCCCGCCTTGTGCGGGCAGTTTGCTATGTTAAATTCAGCATACCCCTTTTTGTGGCAATTGTCAAGATTTCACTGCGTTTTCATCATTTTTACCAATCGGTACGGTGAGAAAACAGCGATATGACCAGTTTCGCCCCGGGGCCGCCAAGGCATTTTCCGCACGGACACACGCAAAAAGCTCCCCCGGCAAAACGCCGGAGGAGCCTGCGATTTTATTGGGTTTTTTATCTGATCTCTCGGGGCGTCCCTGACTGTGCGCACGCCGGGAGATTACTTCAGGAACTTTGCCACCGCGCGGGCCACGATGCCGCCCAGAATGCCGGAGACGAGGAACTCCATCATACCCTGCACGCCGACCAGCAGCACCACGAACATGAACGGGTTGGCCGCGCCCTTGGCAGCCACGATGTTCTGGATGTAATCGCAGCCGTAGAATGCCAGCACGATGTAGCCCATGAAGAACAGGGTGTTGAGGCCGGGAGCGCACATGGCGGAAACGATGTAGCTCCAGGTGCCGGGCTTGTCGAACCGCTTGAGGCCGTTGAAGACGAGGCCCACGCACAGGCCCATCAGCACACGCATTCCCACGCAGAGGATGAACGTGTTGACAGGGCTCACCTGGAACAGGGCGCCCGTCATGGCCGAAGCGCCGGTGACAGCGTCATAGAAGCTCACCGCGCCGAACACGCCGCCCAGGATGGCACCCGCCGCCGGGCCCATGGTGATGGCACCCACGGCGATGGGGAGCGTCAGGAAGCTCATGTAAAGCGGGCCCATGGGCACGCTGCCCAGGCCGACGGCTTTCATGACCAGCTCAATGGCGACCAGCAGTGCCAGCCGGGTGAGAGTACGAAGATCGTTATTCTTTTTCATAAAAATATTTCCTCCTGCTGCCGTTCCGCCCTAGATGTCGGATACGGCGCAAACCTGCCCGCAAAAGGTGCGGGGCCGTTTTTCTATTTTACTTTGGAATGCTTTGTCAGGGAACGTTCCAAAGGGAGATAACTTATGGATCACACGGGAAGCGGATGCCTGCCGAGCGGCGGGCGGCGGTCAGCACCCGGCTGACGGCAATGGAGGTATCCAGCATCCGGCTGCACAGCTCCTGGTCGCCGCCCTCAATGGCGCGGGCAAAGGCCTCAAACTCCGCGGCCAGCCGGGGGCGGCCGCCGTTGAGGTTGTAGTGTTCCTCTTTGCCGTCGTTGAGGTGCAGCGTCAGGCCGCCGCAGTAGTTGGCCGTGGATTTCTGCAGCAGATAGCCCTTGGTGCCCTGAATGACATACCGGGCCGGGGCCCCGCAGTCTTTTGCCGCCATGCTCACGGCCTTGAAGCCGCTGTAATCCATGGTCAGGATGCCGCTGGTGTCAATGCCGTGGTCGATGTTGGCCGCGTAGTTCACCCGGTTGGGCTCCCCGAACAGGCCCACGATGTAGCTGATGTTGTAGACATTCAGGTCCATGAGGGCACCGCCGGCGCAGTTGGGATCAAACGACGGGGCCACCTGCCCCGCACAGAACGCATCGTACCGGCTGGAATATTGGCTGAAATTGCACTGCACCAGCTTCACCGTGCCAATGCGGGGCAGCAGCTCCCGGATCTTATTATAGTTTTCCAGATACTGGGTGGTCAGCGCCTCAAAGAGGAAGACCCGTTTGTGGCGGGAGAGGGCGGCCAGCTCTTCGGTCTGGGCCGCCGTGGGGGCCATGGGCTTTTCCACAATGACATGCTTGCCCGCTTCCAGCGCCACTTTGGCATAGCGGGTGTGCTGCAAATTGGGGACGGCCAGATAGACCACATCCACCCACTGCAGCAGCTCCAGGTAGTTGGTGGTGCACTGGGGCACATGGTACCGGGCGCAGAGCTCCGCCGCCAGCGGCGCGCTCCGCTGGGTGCTGCACAGCGCCTGCACCTGAAACGGCGAGTCCGCCCCGGCCAGCCAGGGCAAAAACTCCTTGACGATCATCCCGGTGCCCAGGATGCCAAGCTTCATCTTCTGTTCCATTCTTCCTAGTTCCTATCCTGTTTGCTCGTGTCAGCCCGCCTTGGCCTCCGTCTCGTGCCGCTCCCGGCGGAATGGCCGATGGCGGCGGAAGTTCTGCCCGTGAGGCTTGCGCCTCCGGCGGGGTGATGGTGCTGCTGGGGCGCGTTGAGCTGGTAGAGCAGCGCCAGCCCCTTGAGCAGCAGCTCGGGGTCATAGGTCAGCGGGTGGCGGCAGAGGGGGGTGACATACTTTGCCAGCCCGCCGGTGACCACCAGCGTGGCCGGGCGGCCCAGCTCCTCCTCAATACGAGCGGTGATACCGTCCAGCAGCACCGCCGTGCCCAGCACCGAGCCGGAGAGCATGCAGCTCTCGGTGTTGGTGCCGATGGCGTTTTTGGGCGAGGAGAGATGCACCTGCGGCAGCTGGGCGCAGCGCTCCCCCAGTGCCCGCAGGCCCGTGGAGAGCCCCGGGCAGATAACGCCGCCCCGGAACACCCGGTTCTCGTCCACCACATTAAAGGTGGTGGCGGTGCCCAGATCGACAGTGATCACCGGCAGCGGGAAATTGGCCGCCGCGTAGGCCGCGTCCACAATGCGGTCCTTGCCCACGGCGTGGGGGTCGGGCACCCCCATGGTCAGCCCGGTGCGGATCTCCGGCGAGACGATGACGGGCTTTTTGCCCGTGTAGTGGCGGGCACACTCGGCCAGCGCCCCCGTGATCTGGGGCACGACACTGGTCAGCACGGCCCCCTCAAACCGGACGGGCCGCTCCGGGTGGCGGCGGTGGGAAAACACTTTCTCCATTTCGGCACGGTACTCCGCCGCCGTGCGGGTGCGTACCGTGTCCATGTGGGCCACAAAGCATACACGTCCGTCCTTGATGCCCCCCAGGGCGACGGTGGTGTTGCCTATATCAATGGCAAGAATCATATTGAAACCTCATTCAGCAAGGGTTTTTAATTCAAGTTATTTTACCGCATTTTCCCGCAAGATACAAGCCCATGCAAAGATTTTGTTGTGCTGGCGGAACTTTTGCATTATACTAAGGAGAGGAATCCCAAAACACAGGAGGTTTTTTGGATGGATCTGCACGGAAAATGCGTCCTTTTGGGCGTCAGCGGCGGCATTGCCGCCTATAAAATGGCAAACGTGGCCAGCGCACTCAAAAAGCTGGGGGCCGACGTGGAAGTCATCATGACCCGGAACGCCACCCAGTTCATCACGCCCCTCACCTTTGAGACCCTGACGGGCCACAAGTGCATGGTGGACACCTTTGACCGCGATTTCAAGTTTGAAGTCACCCACATCTCGCTGGCCAAGAAAGCCGACGTCATTCTGGTGGCCCCGGCCACGGCCAATGTCATTGCCAAGATGGCTCACGGCATTGCCGACGACATGCTCACCACCGTGGTGCTGGCCGCCAAGTGCCCCAAGCTGGTCTCCCCGGCCATGAACACCGGGATGCTGGAAAATCCCATCACCCAGGACAACCTCAAGACGCTGGAGCACTACGGCTTTGCGGTCATCCCCTCCGAGAGCGGCCTGCTGGCCTGCAAGGATGTGGGCAGCGGCCGCCTGCCCAAGGAGGATGTGCTCATTGAGCACATCCTGCACGCCATCGCCAAGCCCAAAGATCTGGCAGGCCTGCACATTGCCGTGACCGCCGGCCCCACCCAGGAGCCGCTGGACCCCGTGCGCTACCTGACCAACCATTCCACCGGCAAGATGGGCTATGCCGTGGCCCGCGCCGCCGCCATGCGGGGTGCGGACGTCACCCTCATCCACGGCCCCACGGCCCTGCCCCCGGTCAAGTTCACCGAGGACGTGCCCATCACCACGGCGCAGGACATGTACGAGGCCGTCACCAGCCGCTTTGCGGACATGGACATCCTTGTGATGGCCGCTGCCGTGGCCGATTACCGCCCCGCCACCGTGGCCGACGATAAGATCAAGAAAAAGGACGGCGACCTCTCCATCCCCGTGGAGCGCACCGCCGACATTCTGGGCACCATCGGCCCCCGGAAGACCAAGCAGTTCCTCTGCGGCTTCTCCATGGAGACCCGCGACATGGTAGAGAATTCCGCCGCCAAGCTGAAAAAGAAGAATCTGGACATGGTGGTGGCGAACAACCTCAAGGTCTCCGGTGCCGGGTTCGGCGTGGACACCAACGTGGTCACGTTCATCACCCCGGACGGCACCCGGGAGCTGCCCCTGATGAGCAAAGCCGACGTGGCAGACGCCATCCTGGACGAAATTTTAAAGCGCCGCGGCCACTGAGACATAAAAAAATACGCCTTGCGTCTGCAAGGCGTATTTTTTATGTCCGTTTACTGGTTGCCGGCCACCATCATCTTGCTGGCCTTATAGATATCACCGCAGCCCAGTGTGATGACCAGATCTCCCTCGCGGGCGTTCTGCTTCACCCAGTCGGCAGCCTCTTCCAGGCTGTTGACCAGCACGGAACCGGGGATCTGTGCCGCCAGCTTCGCGCTGGTGATGGTGGGGTCGTTGGGCTCGCGGCTGCCCATAATGGGGGTGATGACCGCGATATCGGGGATCTTGAGCACATCCACAAAGTCGTTGAACAGCATCTTGGTGCGGCTGTATGTAAACGGCTGGTGGACGGCGATGAGCCGCTTGTACCCCAGCTCCTTGGCGGTGTTCAGGGTCGCGCGGAGCTCGGTGGGGTGGTGTGCGTAATCGTCCACAACCACCGCGCCGTTGCACTCGCCGTAGACCTCAAAGCGGCGGCCCGCGCCCTTGAAGCTGGCGGCAGCTCGGCGCACTGCTCCACGGTCAGGCCCGCAAAGCGGCAGACGGCGCACATGGCCAGCGCGTTGTAGATGTTGTGGCGGCCCGGCACGGCCAGACGGATATGGCCCGTGACCTTGCTCCACTCCTTGAGGTCGAACTCAAAGAAGCCGGGCTTGTATTCCTGCACGTTGATGGCCTGATAATCGCCATCGTTCTCAATGCCAAAGGTGCGCACGCGGCGGTCCAGCGTGTACATGACGTCCATGGTGTTCTTGTCGTCCGCGTTGGCGAAGATCATGAACTGGGTCATCAGGGCAAAGCGCTTGAACGCAAACTTCAGCTCGCCCATGCTGCCGTAATAATCCAGGTGGTCATTGTCGATGTTCAGCACCACAGAGAGGTAGGGGGTCAGCTTGAGGAACGTCTCTGCAAACTCGCAGGCCTCAATGACGATGTCGTCGCCCTTGCCGGCCTTGCCGTAGCCGTGGATGAGGGGCAGCTTGCCGCCGATGACCGCGGAGGGATCCCTGCCCGCCAGCTCCAGCGCCGTGGTGATCATAGAAGTGGTCGTGGTCTTGCCGTGGGTACCGGAAACGCAGATGCTCTCCCTGTACAGGCGGCTCACGTAGCCCAGCAGCACGCTGCGCTCAATGGTGGGGATGCCGTAGGAGGAAGCGGCGTTCAGCTCCACGTTGTCCTTTGCAATGGCGGCGGAGTACACCACCATGTCCACGCCGATCACATTGTCCGCACTGTGGCCCAGCGAGACCTTGACTCCCATCTCCCGCTCCGAGCGGATGATGCTGCCGTCCAGCACATCGCTGCCTGAGATCTCATAGCCCTTGGCGGCCAGGATCTGGATCAGCGGGTACATGCCGCTGCCGCCGCAGCCGATGAAGTGGATCTTTTTTACATTGTCCAGCAGGTGCTGGTTGTAATCGGTAATGAACATAAAAGGCAACCTCCAATAAATAAAACGGCCGCAAGGCAGACCGCATCCATCTTAATATTCAGGGTACATACCATATTATATAATTTTTAGAAGACAAAATAAACACTTCCGAGCGAATTTTCGGAAAGAACCATAAAATCGGCCATTCTTTTGTGATAACTGTACAGAAACCGCAAAACCGGGCTGTTTTTTCCGGCACTTCATAAAAGATTTACATTCATTAGCTAACAATCCTGAGCAATCTGTGATATACTAGGGTAAGATATTTTTCTATTTTGCCGTGGCGGCGCCCCGGCCGGAAAAGAGGAGAACCCCATTGAACATTAAGATCACCGCTGACAGCACCTGTGATTTGTCCGGGGCGCTGCTGCAGGAGTGGAACATTTCGCTCATGCCCATGCATATTCTCATGGGCGAGGAGAGCTATCTGGACGGCGTGAGCATCCGCCCCGCCGATGTATTTGCCCATGTGCAGAACGGCGGCAAAATGCCCAAATCCGCCGCCGCCAATCTGGTGGAGTATGCGGATTTTTTTGACCCTTTTGCCAAAGAGTATGACGCTGTCATTCACATCTCGGTCAGCTCCAAGCTTTCGTCCTGCTACCAGAACGCCTGCCTGGCCGCCCAGCAGTTTGAGAATGTCTCCGTTGTTGACAGCCAGAACATCTGCACCGGGCAGGGCTATCTGGTCTTGCAGGCCGCCAAGTGGGCCGCCGATGGCCTGCTGCCCCGCAATATCACCATGCGGCTGCAGAACCTCGCCAAGCGGGTGCAGCTGAGCTTTGTACTCAACCAGCTGGACTATATGGCCAAGAGCGGCCGCTGCTCCGGCGTGCTGGCCTTTGGCGCCAACATTCTGGGCATCAAGCCCAGCTTGGCCGTGGTGGGCGGTGAACTGAAAGTGATGAAAAAGTACCGTGGCAGCCTGCCCATCTGCGTGGGCAAGTACATCACCGACCAGCTGGACGGCCGGGACGACATCGACACCAGCATGGTGTTCATCTCCTCCTGCCAGCCCAAGCCCGGCTGCATGGAGGCCGTGAAAGCCGGCCTGAAAAAATACGGCAAATTTGAGCAGGTCTACGAGACGGACATTGGCACCACCATTGGCGGCTACTCCGGCCCGGGCACCATCGGCATCGTGTTTGCCACCAAGAATTAAAGCAGAAAAGTTTTAAACAGGAACGGCCCCGCCGTGTGGAAAAATTTCCATACTGCGGGGCCGGTTTGTGTCTTAAGCGAAATATTCTTCTGCGATCATCTGTAATTGCTGCCGGATCACCGCAAAATCGCAGTTCAGGTCCAGCGTCCGCACTGCGATCTTATTCCCGCTCATCCGGTAAGTCCTAGATGGCAGCGGAAATTCCTCATCTGTTCTCGCATACAGCAGCATTCCTGAGACTTCATGCGGGACGTTCCCATAGCTGCTGTCCCGGTTTTTCACATAGGTGAAGATCTGGTAGAGGTTGCCCGAATGGAGCGTGTGGACATCGTACTGGGTCTGCATGGTGTGGGCATAATATTTTGCGTCGATGATAAGGACTTTCTCCCCTTTGGAGAGGGTGATGTCACTCTGCATGATGGGCAGAAACTCATCCTGCTCGTCGTCCAGGTCCCATGCCACCTGAGAGGCTGCCGCGTGCAGCTCCGGAAACTCTTTTTTGTAAAATGAGAGGATGAATTTTTCGTACAGGTGGCACATCCGCTGTTCATCCAGAAAATCCATCACCCGCATCGTCCCACCGGTCTGCGTCTGCAGCAGCCCCTTTATGACCAGATAGCAGACCGCCATCAGCATCCGGTAGGTCTGGTTGCTCCGGTCAAACCGCAGATGCCACTGGATCGCCGTCACCCGCACTTCGCTGACATCTCCAAAGTAGAGTAGCAGCTTTCGCAGCTTCTTTTTCCGCTCACGGGAAACATCCGCACGCAGCAGCAGGCGCAAGGTCGCTTTCAAAATGCGGTTCATCTCCGTATCCACCGAAAATTCATCGTAGGTGCATACCAGCTGTTTGTTCCGGATGGTCTGGTCTTTGATGGATGCGGTGAGGTCCAGTTTGCCCCGTGGGCTTGCCAGTGGTTCCGTTTTTTCCCGGTATTCTCTGCCCAGTCCACGCTTGAGCTGAGAGGAAACACCCTTTTCCAGAATTGCGGCACAGAGGTCCGCCGTATTCTGAAAGTTCTCCGCTGCCACACTCCGGTAGCCCTGCTCTTGCAGCACCTGAAACGCGTAGGACAGCATGTAATAAATATTCTGAATCGGTATCACCGAATTGCACTCCTCAATTTTCCGGCCCAGTCGCGTACTTTTTCCGGCTCATCAAACCAGTATTCCCGTAGCAGGGGGATCAGCTCATACTCCACGATGGCATTCAAGTGTTCTGCATCGGTCGTTTCTTTTGTCCGGTTGCAGAAATAGCTGTGTCCGATGCAAAAGCCCTCGCCAAGCGATTCGTCCGCTGCAATGGCCGCATTCAGCCGCAGCACACAGGCGATCAACCGGTCAAATGCATCGCTCTGCAACTCTTCCTGATAGGCCCGGAAGCCCTCGGTCTCAAAGCCCGGCTTCAGATCAACAAATGCAAACCGACGGCGAAGCGCATAATCCAGCATGGCAAGGCTCCGGTCCGCCGTATTCATCATACCGATCAGGTAAGCATTCCGTGGCACCGAGAATTTTTCGTCTGCGTACAACAACTGCAGCGGAATGCCGCGCTTGTCGTTCTCGATCAGCATAAACAGCTCGCCAAAAATCTTGCTCAGATTTCCACGGTTGATCTCGTCAATGATGAAGAAATAAGCCCGGTCTGTATCGATTTCTGCTTTTTTGCAGAAATTGTAGAATACTCCCTTTTTCAGTTCAAAGCCTGTGGCCGTCGGGCGGTATCCCATGATAAAATCCTCATAGGAGTAGCTCTGGTGGAACTGGACCATCATCACACGCTCGACGTCTTTTTCTCCCATGATAGAGTAAGCCAGCCGCTTTGCGGCATAGGTCTTGCCCACACCCGGAGCGCCCTGCAAGATAATATTCTTCTTGATTTTCAGAATATCGACCAGTTTTTCGTAATCTTCCTGCTGCATGAAAACATCCTGTAAAAAGTCGTCTTCTCCATACGGCGGGTAAGTCTTTTCCACTTCTTCTGGTTCGTCATTCAGGTCATCTGCAAACAGGGCATTCAGCTTTTCCACATATTCGGTATAGGACGTCACATCCGTCAACGTTTTCAGCACCGCCTGCCCCGGGTGCTGCCATTCTCCGTGATGCGTCCATTTTACATCGCGGATGTTGTTATAGGTATCCGTCCGGCTTGCATCAAAACGATACGCCGACTCGACCACACCACGGCCAATGATCTGGTTCCGCCCCTTTTTGACAAAAACAATATCGCCCGGCTTCATCTCGTTGGCAAACTGCCAGGTCGCATGGGCAGCATTCCGATAGGAGAGATTCTGGCCATAGACCGCTTTCATCCGCTCTTTCATCGCCTCTTTGGAGGCAAATTGCTTTAAATCGCCAATTTCACCCCAGCCAATGGCCATAATGCCTTTTTGATAGAACTCCTCCCACTTGTCCGCTCCATTTCCGGGCGCGTAAAGCCAATAATGAACCGTATCAACATTTTCGTCCGGCATGGCAGTAGGCTCCATTACAGCTTGCAGCGGCGCATCTCCCGCAGTCTTTTTCTCTTCATTTACCTGCTGAGAATAACGCCATGCCTCTGTAGACAGCTCTGCAAAATTATGCTGCGGGCATTTTCCACTTTCCAGATAGCTCTGCACTTTATCCGCAATTTCAAAATATTGCTCTGCGCTCATTTTCCCGTCGATTTTGGGCAGCACGGCCACCAGCTCCTGCGGCATCTTTCCGGATTCATACAAATACCATTCGTTCCGGCTGTCCAGATTTAAGTAAACATCCGGCGCGATCCAGTAAAGCCCCATGGTAATTTTGCTGTTGCCATTCCCCTTTTTGTTGACTACAACATCAAAACTCTTGGCTACACAGCTTTTGCTGCATTCTGATTTTTCCACTGCATAGCGCATAGCCCCTGTGTAGAATATCCACAGGTCTTCAATGTCATCTTTCCCCCGCCCCGGGAGGAAATAATAAAATGTTGCATTCTGATTGTTCAGCACCGGAATGCCATCAAAATTTGCGGGCAGGTCTGCTGAAATTTCCAGCTTCTGCAACAAAGCCGCCAAGATTTTTCGGCGCTTGTCTTCCCGCATGGAGCTCTTATTAAAAAGCCCGAACACCGTAAAGGGGTCGATATCTACCAGTTGGCTGTTCTGTTCCAGCTTTGGCATATTGAGCCCGGTCTCCGCAAAGATATCATTGACTAACTGAACCAACGGCCTGCGGTCGCCGTAAAATTGCAGTAGCTTCTGCGCAATTTCTTTATAAAGCGGAATCCACTCATATTGTGCCATTTCAACGTCCCCTTTTCATGCATTTTCTTTATTATACCCGCACTCTGGTTTTTCCACAATCCGCAGACACAACAAAAAAACGCCCCAAGATTTCTCTCAGAGCGTTTCCCTGCAAAAGCAAAGCCCTCGAGGAAGATCCTCGAGGGCTTTTGATCAAGTCGGCGACTACCTATTTTCACGCGCCGTTTCCAGCGAACTATCTTGGGCACGAGTGAGCTTAACTTCTGTGTTCGGAATGGGAACAGGTGGAACCTCACCGTCATCGTCACCGACCATATGACTGACCAAGTATAACACATCGTGCTATCTTTGTCCAGTATTTCTAGAAGGACGTGCCTTCAAAACTGAATAATCACTGCTCACATTTTTTCGTTGACTCTTGAGAGTCTCAAGCGAATTGTGGTCAAGCCCTCGATCTATTAGTACACTCTT
>NZ_QTVP01000017.1:0-55000 GCF_003460645.1 Faecalibacterium sp. OF04-11AC
CTCTCACCGCTCCATCCCGCTTTTCACCGCTCCATCCCGCTTTGCGCGGGCGTGTCGCGGAGCTCTCCTACTAAGGAGAGCCGGAGATAGGAATGATGAGGTGCTGCTTGATTTATGCCGAAAATGTTATATAATAGGATAGATAACGGAACACCAAAAAGGAGGATTTCCATGAATCGCACCTACATCCAAGAGGTACCCAAGGAAATTGGAAACACGATCAAGGTGCAGGGTTTCATTGAGAACCTGCGCAACAGCAAGGCCATGGCCTTTATCGTGCTCAAAGATATTACCGGCAAGCTCCAGATCACCGTCGAGAAAGCCGACCACCCCGAGCTGGTGGACACCATCGACAAGCTGACCCCGGATTCGGTCATCACCGTCACCGGCAAGGTGGTGGAGAACGATTACGTCAAGATGGGCGGCATCGAGATGATCCCCTCGGAGATCGAGATTGAGAGCATTGCGGATTCACTGCCCATCGTCCGCAAGGAGATCGCGGCCACCAAGAAGAAAAAGGCCGTCGAGCGCTCCAGCATCGACCAGCGCATTGATTATCGCTGGATCGACCTGCGCACCGATGAGAACCAGCTGATGTTCAAGGCACAGAGCTGCTTCGTCAACGCGATGCGCAAGTTCCTGCTGGATCGCAGCTTCATTGAGATCCACACCCCCAAGCTGATCGCCGCGGCCAGCGAGAGTGGCTCTGAGGTATTCAAGGTCGATTACTTTGACCGCAACGCCTATCTGGCACAGAGCCCCCAGTTCTATAAGCAGATGGCCATGGCGGCTGGTTTCGAGCGCATTTTTGAGACGGGCCCTGTCTTCCGCGCCGAGAAGAGCTACACCAACAAACACTCCACTGAGTTCTCCGGCTTTGACCTCGAGTTCAGCTACATCACCTCTTACCGTGATGTCATGAAGATGGAGGAGGAGCTGCTGACGGCCGGCCTGAAAGCCGTCAAGGAGGCCTACGGCGACCAGATCAAGGAGCTGTTCGGCCAGGAAGTCATCGTGCCGGAGACTCCGTTCCCCGTGGTCAAGCTGGCCGACCTGTACAAGGGCCTGGAAGAAGAGTTCGGCTACACCGTCGATGAGTCCGAAAAAGGCGATCTGACCACCGAGGCCGAGCGCCTGAGCTACGAGTGGGTCAAGAAGCACTACAACCACGAGTTCCTCTTCATCACCGATTATTCCGCGGAGAAGCGCGCGTTCTACCACATGCGCGACGAGAACGGCGTGCCCCAGGGTTACGACCTGATCTGGCGCGGCGTGGAGATCACCACCGGTGCCCAGCGTGAGCACCGCTACGAGGTGCTGAAGAAGCAGGCAGAGGAAAAGGGCCTGGCCGAGGACGTCAAGTTCTATCTGGAGTTCTTCCAGTATGGCTGCCCCCCGCACGGCGGCTTTGGCCTGGGCATCGACCGCCTGACCATGCTGCTCTGCGGCTTGTCCATCAAGGATGCGGAGTTCCTGTTCCGCGGCCCCAACCGTCTGACTCCGTGATGCGGCACAGTTCATAGAATAAATAACAAAAGGAGCGCTGTTTCGTTGGAAACAGCGCTCCTTTTTATCTGCGTATCTGAAACGGGAAAGGAGAAATTACTTCTTCATGTAGATGTGGTGGGGCAGGCCTGCGATGTACAGCGGGGTCAGTTCCGCCTGAATGAGCGGACGCGCGTAATCGAGGAAGTCCTCCGTCATCTGGGTATGGTTCTCGTTCATCCAGCTCAGCGGCACTTTCTTCTCCAGGTTTGCCACCTCGCTGATGGGGTGGAGCTCGGTGGCGCACTGGTACGGGCTGTTGGAGATGCGCTTCAGGGCGACCATCTGGCCGGTGACACCCTCAAAAGCGGCCTTGGCGGCAGCACCGCCGACCTGATAAGCCTCGGTGATGTCGGTGCGGCTGGTCAGGTGGCCAGCGCAGCGCTGCAGGGTAGAAAGCTCGATGCAGCGGGTCTTGGTGTCCAGGTTGCGGGCCACGGTGTTGGCCAGGAAGCGGGCGGTACCGGTCAGGGCTTTGTGGCCGAATGCGTCCACCGCGTGCACATCGTCAGCCAGCTCGCAGACATAACGGCCATCCTCCAGCTTGACGCCCTCGGAGACGGCGATCACGATGCTGGGCTTCTTCTCCTGCATGACGCGGACCTTTTCAATAAAGTGCTCCACGTTGAACGGGACCTCGGGCAGGCAGATCATATCCACGCCCTCGCAGTCATCGCCCTTGGCCAGAGCGGCGGCAGCGGTCAGCCAGCCGGCGTTGCGGCCCATGATCTCCACCACGGTGACATACTTGGTGCCGTAAACGGTGGCGTCACGGATGATCTCTTTCATCACCACGCCGATGTACTTGGCAGCAGAGCCGTAGCCGGGGGTGTGGTCAGTGACCATCAGGTCGTTGTCGATGGTCTTGGGCACGCCCATAAAGCGGATGTCGCTCTGGATGCGTGCGCCGTAATCTGCCAGCTTGCCGATGGTGTCCATGGAGTCGTTGCCGCCGATGTAGAAGAAGTAACCGATGTTCAGCTTCTCCAGGATGGCAAACAGCTTCTTGTACACAGCTTCATCGGTGTGCCAGTCCGGCAGTTTGTAGCGGCAGCTGCCCAGAAAGCTGGACGGCGTGCGCTTGAGCAGTTCGATGTCGAGGTCGTCCGTCAGCAGGGTGGACAGATCCACCACGCGCTCCTCCAGCAGGCCTGCAACACCGTTGCACATGCCGTATACGACATCGGCACCGCGGCTCTTGCAGCTCTCGAACACACCGGCCAGACTTGCGTTGATAACGGAAGTAGGACCGCCAGACTGACCAACGATTGCATTTTTACCCATGATGATTTCTCCTTTGTTTTTTTCTGTTTCGGCTTTTATTCTAAAATCGTGCAGGGAGCACGAAAACAGACGCGGAAAAGGGGACAAAGGCTTTGCCCGGCCGCCCGGGCAGAACAAGATTTACAGACGGATGTGGCGCGGAGTACCGTTGACGTAAACGGGGGTCACTTCGTCCAGAATCAGCGGGCGGGCGTACTCCTCAAAGGCCGCCGTCACCTGCATCCCGTCCGGGGTGATCCAGTCCAGGGGCACTTTCTTCTCCAGGTTTGCCACCTGCTGCACATCCACCGACTCGGTGATGCACTGGTAAGGGTAGCTGGAGATCCGCTTGAGGGCGATCATCCGGCCCGTCTCGCCTGCAAAGGCTGCTGCTGCGGCGGCGCCACCCACGGCGTAAGCCTCGTTCACGTCGGTGCGGCTGGCCAGATGGCTGGCGCAGCGCTGCAGGGTCGAGAACTCAATGGCGCGGCTCTTGCAGCCCAGCTTCTCGTGGATGAGCTCGGAGAGGTAGCGGCTGGTGCCGCTCAGGATGGCCTTGTGGCCAAAGGCGTCCAGCTGCCCGGCCCCGGAGACGAGGTCGCACAGGTAGGTGCCGTCAGCCGTCTTGACGCCCTCGCTGGCCGCGATGATGACATTGGGCTTGGTGCGCTGCAGCTCGTCCACCTTAGCCAGGAATTTTTCCGGGTCAAAGGGGACTTCCGGCAGGAGGATGAGGTCCGGGCCGTCACAGTCCTCGCCGCCGGCCAGACAGGCCGCACCGGCCAGCCAGCCCGCGTGGCGGCCCATGATCTCGGCCACCGTCACGCTGCGGATGTTGTAAACAGAGGAATCACGGATGACCTCCTTGAGGATGGTGGCAATGTACTTGGCGGCAGAGCCGTAGCCCGGCGTGTGGTCTGTCAGGCAGAGGTCGTTGTCGATGGTCTTGGGAACCCCGATGAACCGGACGCTGCTGCCCACCTTGGCTCCGTAGCGGGAAAGCTTTGCAATGGTGTCCATGGAGTCGTTGCCGCCAATGTAGAACACCGCGCAGATGTCGTATTTGTCAAACAGGGTAAACAGTTTGACGAACGGGGTGGAATCCACATCCGGGTCCGGCAGCTTATAGCGGCAGCTGCCCAGATAGCTGGAGGGGGTGCGCTTGAGCAGCTCAATGCTCATGCGGTCGTCCAGCAGGATGTTCAGTTCCAGCAGCTCTTCCTTGAGCAATCCCTCAATGCCGTACTTCATACCGTAGACGGTATCCGCGCCCAGGCTGCGGGCCGCCTTGTACACGCCCGCCAGACTGGAATTGATGACGGCCGTGGGGCCGCCGCTCTGGCCGATGATGATGTTCTTGGCCATGAGAACCTCCTTCTTACCAATCCGAAAAAATTTCTACTTCCGCAGCCGCTTTCCGCGCGGCTCCCGCATGGTGTGCGATACGCCCTGCACTGCGTGTCGCGGCGGGAATGGTGAACCGACGGCTGCAAGTAGTACAAAAATGGTGGCAGCATGTGAATGCACTTCAAGAAATAGGCACAAAACTGTCACATTTCTATTGTAACCGTTTTGCCTGTTGTATGCAAGCCCTAATTGGTTGCATGGGCAAAAAAATTATGCTACAATAAAACCCGCACAGTCTGAAAAATGGCTGCGCGGCGGATAACACGCAATTTTCCGGGCAGAATACCCGTATTATAAAGAAAAGAACTGGAAGAAAACGAGGGCGGAAAAAGACGATGGGCATTTCACATGAGTATCATGCTGCCCGCGGCCATGGGCAGCGGGGCGGCGCAGGCGGCAAACTGCGGCTGCTGGGAGTCATTGCGGCCATTTTGATCTTGTCGTTTGCCATTACAGCCATTCTGGAAAATGGCCAGAAGCATGAGGACGAGGCAGAGCAGACGGCCACGGCAGGCACGGCGCAGAACATTCTGGCTCCGCTGCCCATGCAGGGCAGTGTCGGCGCGGACAGCGCCACGGCCAACGGTGACAGCAGTGCCACAGCCAATGCAGGCGGCGGTACGGCGGTGACACTGGAGCAGTTTGGCCCGGCCCGGCAGACGGCAGGGGCATATCACGTCAAAGCCTATGACAGCAGCGTGATCCGTCAGCCCGGCTGCGGACAGGTGGACCTGAGCTACTTCTCGGATGCCGCGTTCCTGGGCGACAGCCTGACGGTCGGCTTTTCGGACTACAGCATCAACCTGGGCGGGGCGCTCATCTGCGGCTACACAGGTGTTGGTCCAGATGCCATCGTCAACCGGAGCGCTGTCAAGAGCAGTGTGCGCGGGCAGGAAGTGGCGCTGGATGTGCTGGCAGCCGCGCGGCCCAAAAAGCTGTATATCCTGCTGGGCACCAACACCCTGACCACGCTGGGGGCGGCAGACCGCTTCCTGGCCTATTACGGCCAGATGCTGGACCTGCTGCGGCAGGCATTGGGGGACGACTGCGTGATCTATGTGCAGTCCATCCCGCCGGTACGGCCGGAAGCCGCGGCCGAAAAGCCGGGCCTCGCCAGTGATGTCCTCCGCTCGGTGAATGAGCAGCTGGCCCAGCTGGCAGCGCAGAAAGGCTGCGTTTATCTGGACCTGTGGGAGGCTATGGCAGACGGTGAGGGCAACCTGAAAGAGGTGCTGGCCGCCCCGGACGGCGTCCACTTCTCGGCGGGCAACGGCTACGGTGCCTGGGTCACCTACCTGCGCAACCATGCAAAGTATGCCTCCACCAATGCCTGGACCTTGGGCAGCGCGTACGCGGTGAACTGAAAATTTGTGATTGGAACAAACAAAAATCCCCGATGCTCTCGGTTGTGAGAACATCGGGGATTTTGTACGTTTTGATTTTAACGCGGCAGCTTACTTCAGCTTGCTCTTGGCTTTCATGCGCTGCTCGTGGTTCAGGATCTGCTTGCGGATGCGCAGGTTCTCCGGGGTGACCTCCAGCAGCTCGTCAGGTGCCAAGAACTCCAGGCAGCCCTCCAGGCTCAGCTTGCTGATGGGGATGAGGCGCAGAGCGTCGTCAGAGCCGGAAGCACGGGTATTGGTCAGGTGCTTGGTCTTGCAGACGTTGACATCCACATCCTCGCCGGAAGCGGTGTAGCCGATGACCATGCCCTCGTAGACCTTTTCGCCAGCGCCCACCAGCAGAGTACCACGCTGCTGTGCGTTGAACAGGCCGTAGGTGACAGCCTCGCCGGTCTCAAAGCTGACCAGAGAACCGGTGGAGCGGTTGGCGATCATGCCAGCCCAGACATCATAACCATCAAAGATCTGGTTGATGACGCCCTCACCGTGGGTGTCGGTCAGGAACTGGTTGCGGTAACCGAACAGGCCGCGGCTGGGCATCCGGAACTCCAGGCGGACACGGTCGGTGCCCAGGGATTCCATCTGCTGCAGGATGGCCTTACGGGTGCCCAGGCCGGTCATGACAGCGCCCTGATACTGGGAAGGGACGTCGATGACAACGTGCTCCATAGGCTCGTAGGTCTTGCCGTCGATGACCTTGGTCAGAACATGCGGGGGAGAGACCTGCAGCTCATAACCCTCACGGCGCATGGTCTCGATGAGGATGGACAGGTGCATCTCGCCACGGCCCATGACACGGAACGAATCGGTGGTGGCAGAGTCTTCCACTTTCAGAGCAACGTCTTTCAGCAGCTCTTTCTGCAGGCGGTCACGGATCTGACGGCTGGTGACGAACTTGCCCTCACGGCCAGCCAGGGGGCTGTCGTTGACAGAAAACGTCATCTCAACGGTCGGGTCGTTGATCTTGACAAAGGGCAGCGGCTCCACCTGGGAGGGGCTGCACAGGGTGTTGCCGATGGTGACATCGGGCAGGCCGGAGAATGCGACGATATCGCCTGCGGTGATGTTGTCGCAGGGCTGACGGCCGTTGGCCTGGAAGTCATACAGCTTGGTCAGGCGGCCACGCATCTTCAGGTCGGGGTTGTGCCAGTCGCAGACGACGACTTCCTCGCCCACCTTGGCCACGCCGTTCTGGATGCGGCCAATGCCAATGCGGCCGACGAACTCGTTGTAGTCCACGGAGGACACCAGCATCTGGAACGGAGCCGCGGGGTCGCCCTCAGGCGGTTTGATGGTGCTCAGCAGGGTATCGAACAGGGGGACCAGATCGGTGCCGGGGACATCCGGATCCAGGCTGGCAGTGCCCTGACGGCCGCAGCAGAACAGCATGGGGCAGTCCAGTTGCTCATCGGTAGCGCCCAGATCCATCAGCAGGTAGAGCACTTCGTCGATGACTTCCTTGATGCGGGCATCAGGACGGTCGATCTTATTGATGGCCACCACCAGGCTCAGGTTCTGCTGCAGGGCTTTCTGCAGCACGAAACGGGTCTGGGGCATGCAGCCCTCAGCAGCGTCCACCAGCAGCAGAACGCCGTTGACCATCTTCAGCACGCGCTCCACCTCGCCGCCAAAGTCGGCGTGGCCCGGGGTATCAACAATGTTGATCTTGACACCCTTGTAGGTGCAGGAGCAGTTCTTGGCCAGAATGGTAATGCCGCGCTCACGCTCGATATCGCCGCTGTCCATGACACGCTCGGCGACGACCTGGTTATCACGGAATGCACCGCTCTGATGCAGCATTGCGTCCACCAGGGTGGTTTTGCCGTGGTCAACGTGAGCGATAATGGCAACGTTGCGCAAATCGTTACGAACCATAAAAACAACCTCTCTATTTTGAATCTTGTGTAGAAGTTACGTCATACATTTTTCAGTTTATCGCAATTCAGGGTGGTTTGTCAAGATTGTCTAAAAAATTTTTCAAGGTTTCGGCGTTTTGCCCGAGAAACACGCTGCGATTTGGGCAGAAGACAACCGACGAATGTGGTATAATTGGGCTGGAATCCAAACCATACCGGGAGGTGTGTTTATGAAACTGACATTTTTGGGTGCGAACCATGAAGTAACAGGCAGCTGTACACTGCTGGAAGCAGCCGGGCAGCGCTACCTGATCGACTGCGGCATGGAACAGGGCAAGGACATCTACGAGAACCAGCCCATCCCGGTGGCCCCAGGTGAGATCGACGGTGTGCTGGCGACGCATGCCCACATCGACCACACCGGCCTGCTGCCATTGCTGGTGCGCAACGGCTTCCGGGGTAAAATTTACGCCACCAAGCCGACCACGGAGCTGTGCGACATTATGCTGCGGGACTCGGCGCACATTCAGGAATTTGAAGCTGAGTGGAAAAACCGCAAGGCAAAGCGTGCCGGTGACGCCCCGGTTGAGCCGATGTACACGGTGCAGGACGCCGAAGCGGCCATGAAGCTGTTCATCGGCGTGGATTATGAGACGAAAGTGGAGCTGGCCCCCGGGCTGGAGATCCGCTTTGTGGACGTGGGCCATTTGCTGGGCTCCTCCAGCATCGAGATCTGGGTCACGGAAAACGGCAGCACCACCAAGCTGGTCTTCTCGGGGGATATCGGCAACACCAACCAGCCCCTCATCAAGGACCCGGCCTACATCACGGACGCCGACTATGTGGTGATGGAATCCACTTACGGCGACCGCCTCCACGGCCCCAAGCCCGATTATGTGGCGGAGCTGAGCAAGATTTTACAGCGGACGTTCGACCGGGGTGGCAATGTGGTCATCCCCAGCTTTGCGGTGGGCCGCACCCAGGAGCTGCTCTACTTCATCCGGGAGATCAAGGAAAAAGGTCTTGTCACCGGCCACGGAAACTTCCCGGTCTACATCGACAGCCCGCTGGCCATTGAGGCCACCCGCATTTTCCAGAACACGGATGAAGAATGCTACGATACCGAGACCCGGGCGTTGCTGGACGCCAACATCAATCCGATCCAGTTCCCGGGGCTGCGGGTCAGCATCACCAGTGACGAATCCCGGATGATCAACGCCGACCCGGTGCCCAAGGTCATCATTTCGGCCAGCGGCATGTGCGAGGCGGGCCGTATCCGCCACCACCTCAAGCATAACCTCTGGCGGCCGGAATGCACCATCCTCTTCGTGGGTTATCAGGCCGTGGGTACTCTGGGCCGCACCTTAATAGATGGGGCAACCACCGTCAAGCTTTTCGGCGAGACCATCGAGGTGCAGGCGGACATCTGCCAGCTGACCGGCCTCTCCGGCCATGCGGACAAGGACGGTCTGCTCCGCTGGGTCAACTCCTTTGAGCCCAAGCCCAAGCGGGTGTTCATCGTCCACGGCAACGACGAGGTGGAGGACATCTTCGCCCAGACCCTGAAAGAACAGGGCTTCACGGCCAGCGCACCCTACAACGGCGAGCAGTGGGGCATCGGGGCCGAGGGCGCTGTCTGCATCAAGGAGGGCAATCGTGTCCACATTGAGCATCGGCTCGGCGAGAGTGCAAGCCGTGCCGCCACCGTCTTCCAGCGGCTGGTCAGCGCCGGTAAGCGGCTACTCCGCGTCATCGAGCACAACGAGGGCGGTGCCAACAAGGACCTGGCCAAGTTTGCCGACCAGATCAACGCCCTGTGCGACAAGTGGGACCGATAACGGCAAGCCAGATCATAATAGGGAAAACAATAAGATAAACCAAAAGCACCGTGGTTCCGAAGAGCCACGGTGCTTTTCTGCATGGAGCGGGCAATGGGAATCGAACCCACCTCCTCAGCTTGGAAGGCTGATATACTAGCCGATGTACGATGCCCGCATTTGCAGGGAATAGTATAGCATGTTCCGGCGCAAATGTCCAGCCCAATTTTTGTGTGTTCATGGAAATCAATTTTGGAAGCTTGATCTGGAGCGAAAGCCTTCACCCCTTGGGGGGAAGGTGGCGCGTAGCGCCGGATGAGGGGTATTTAGGGCAAAATGCCGCTATCCTGCGCCCTCGTCAGTTACCTGCGGTGACAGCTTCCCCCGACCGGGGGAAGCCTTTATTTGGAAAGTTGATTTCAATGTTGTGTGTTCCTTAAAGCACCGGAAAAGAATTCCGGAACGGCCTTGCTTTTCCATACGGCTCTGCTACAATAGAAAAGAACGGAGGTAGAGAGGATGGAGCCGGAAGCAGAGATCATTCGTGCGCAGCTGTTTGCCTTGCAGGATGAAACATACCGCACCTTTCACAGTGCGTTGATGCCCACCGTGCCGCCGGAAACGGTGATTGGCGTGCGCGTTCCGGCTCTGCGCAGGCTGGCAAAACAGCTCGCGGGCACAGCGCAGGCAGAGGTGTTTTTGCAGGCCCTGCCGCATGGATACTACGAAGAGAACAACCTCCACGCGTTCCTGATCGAGCTCATCCGGGACTACGACAGGGCGCTGGCTGAAACGGAAGCGTTCCTGCCCTACATCAACAACTGGGCCACCTGCGACTGCTTCTGCCCCAAAGTGTTTGCGAAGCACAAGAAGGAGCTGCTGGTGCCCATTCGCCGCTGGCTGGATTCGGGTGATGCATACACCGTGCGCTATGGCATGGAGATGCTGATGCGCTATTATCTGGATGATGCATTCCGGCCGGAATATCTGGAATGGGTGGCCGATGTGCGCAGCACGGAATACTATATCAATATGATGCGGGCATGGTATTTTGCCACGGCACTGGCAAAACAGCCGGATGCCGCGCTGCCGTGGCTCACAGAAAAGCGGCTGGATCTGTGGACCCACAACAAAGCCATCCAGAAAGCGGTGGAAAGCCGCCGCATTCCGCCCGGAATGAAGCAGCTGCTGCGCGGTCTGCGCAGCCGTTCATAAAAGCTTCCGGATCTCTGCGCAGATTTCCTGTTTACTTTATGCAGGTTTTATTGTAAAATAAACTATAGTAAAAATGCCGGGGTATGCCCCGACGGAAGATAGAACAGGCGGTGTTTGGATTATGGCATTGAAATATCAGCGTATCCTGCTTAAGATCAGCGGCGAAGCACTGGGCGGCGAAAAAGGCACGGGCTTTGATGAGCCCACCATGGACGCCATCTGCGGCGGCGTGAAGAAAGCCCATGAGCTGGGCGTGCAGATCGGCATTGTGGTTGGCGGCGGCAACTTCTGGCGCGGCCGTTCCAGCGGCAAGATGGAGCGCACTCTGGCCGATAAGATCGGGATGCTGGCAACGGTGATGAACGCGCTGGCCGTCTCCGACAAGCTGGAGCAGCTGGGTGTGCAGACCGAGGTGTTTACCTCCATCACTATGCCGCAGGTGGCTCCGGCTTTTACCCGCAAGGATGCTCTGCGCGCCATGGAGGAGGGCAAGATCGCCATTTTCGGCGGCGGCACGGGCAACCCGTTCTTCTCCACCGATACCACCACGGCTCTGCGTGCCGTTGAGGTCTCGGCGGACATCATGTTCAAGGCCACCATGGTGGATGGCGTCTACGATAAGGATCCCCACAAGTACCCCGACGCCAAGAAGTACGATACCCTGACCTTTACCAAGGTGCTGGAAGACCGGCTGGCCGTTATGGACGGCACGGCTGCCACCCTCTGCCGGGACAACAAGCTCCCCATCCTCGTGTTTGACCTGGCCGACCCGGACAACATTGCCCGCGCCGTGCAGGGCGAGAATGTGGGGACGCTGGTCTACGAGGGCTGAGATAATATCCCGAACGCCATCATAGAATGAACCAGCCGCGCTTTGGCTGGTTAATGATAAGAAACAGGAGACTAGGACAATGAGCAGCAACACCAAGGCATTTGAAGAGAAAATGAAGAGCTCTGTGGAGCATCTGAACCGTGAGCTGGCCGCTGTGCGTGCAGGCCGCGCAAACCCCGCTGTGCTGGATAAGGTCAGCGTGGATTACTATGGTGCGCCCACTCCCATCCAGCAGGTGGCATCCGTGGCCGTCAGCGAGGCCCGCACCCTGACCATTACTCCCTGGGATCGCAGCCTGCTGCGCGCCATCAGCAAGGCCATCATGGCCAGCGATGTGGGCATCACCCCCATTGACGACGGCCAGACCATCCGCCTGAACTTCCCGGCTCCCAACGAGGAGCGCCGCAAGCAGCTGGCTAAGGAAGTCTCCAAGCTGGGCGAGGAGGCCAAGGTGGCTGTCCGCAATGTCCGCCGCGAGGCCATGGACAAGGCCAAGGCGATGAAGAAGACCGGTGAGCTGACCGAGGACACCCAGAAGACGATGGAAGAGGATGTCCAGAAGCTGACGGACAAGTATATCAAGAACATTGACGCCGCTGTTGAAGAAAAGCAGAAAGAGATCATGTCCGTCTGATCGGCCGCGGTAAACGAAAAACAGGAGGTGCCGTGCGCTTGGAACAGGTGCGCGGCACTTTTTCCAGACCCGGGGAGGGGAGACCCTCTCCGCAAACGCAGGAGGATCTTTCATGAACCATCCCAAAGAATTTGCCGAGGGCCTGTCCATCGGCATCATTATGGACGGCAACGGCCGCTGGGCCAAGCAGCGGGGCCTGCCCCGCACGGCCGGGCACAAAAAGGGCGCCGCCGTCTTCCAGGACATCGCCAACTACTGCGAGGAGCTGGGGGTTTCGTCGGTGTATTTCTACGCGTTCTCGACGGAAAACTGGAAGCGCCCGCTGGAAGAAGTCAGCGCCATCATGAAGCTGTTTGGCGAGTACCTGCTCAAGGGCTTCAACTATAAGGACCGCAACATCCGCATCAAGTTCCTGGGCGACCGCACTGCCCTGGACCCCAAGCTCCAGAAGCTGATGAATGAGCTGGAGGAAGACTCCGCTCACAAGACGGGCATGACCCTGAACATTGCCGTCAACTACGGCGGCCGCCCGGAGATCGTGCGGGCGGCCCGGCAGCTGGCCGAGAAAGTCAAGGCCGGAGAACTTCAGCCGGAGGACATCACCGAGGAGATGATGTCGGACGCCATGTACACCACCGGCCAGAAAGACCCGGATTTCATCCTCCGTCCCTCGGGCGAGAAGCGGCTTTCTAATTTCATGCTCTGGCAGGCTGCCTATTCCGAGCTGGTAGAGATGGATGTTCTCTGGCCTGATTTCACCCACGACGACCTGGACGCCGCCATCACGGAATTCAACAAGCGCTCCCGTCGGTTCGGCGGCATCTGAACAAAAGCCGCCCCGGCAGATTTCCAAAGGAGAAACAAAACCCTATGAAAACAAGAATCATCACAGCCGTTGTGGGCATTGTCGTCCTCATTGGTGTTCTGTTCACGTTTGACACCCTGATCTTTAATCTGGTCATCACGGCCATCACCCTCATTGCCCTCCATGAAATTTACGCGGCCCTCGGTTTTGAGAAGCAGGGCTGGCCGCTCTTGGGGGTTCTGGTGCCATACACATTCCTGATCATGCTGTCGAGTTATGAGCTCTTCCGCCGTCTGGTCATGCCCGCCTCGTTCCTGGTGGTGCTGTTCTATGCCATCTATCTGGTGGTGCGCAACGGGACCATCAGCTACCAGAAAGCCAGCGGCCTTGCGATGTTTTCGGGCATTGTGATCTTCTGCTTCTACTCGTTCATCCGGCTCAAGGAGCTGCTGCCCGTGGAGGAGTACGGCTATGACGCCGTCTTCTTCATCCTGCTCATCCTCTGCTTTGCCTGGGGCGGCGATACCTGCGCCTACTTTGCAGGCCGCGCGTTCGGCAAGCACAAGCTCTGCCCGGTGGTCAGCCCTAAAAAGACCGTGGAGGGTGCCATTGGCGGCGTGCTGGGCACGATGGTGTTCGGCGTGGCGGCGACCCTCATTTATTCCATCGCGGCGGACCGGATGGAGGCCTTTACCCGCTCCAACATCGGTGTTTCGATGTACGTTGTCATTGCGCTGCTGGCCTGTGTGGCGGCGGTGCTGGGCATTTATGGCGACCTGTTTGCCAGTGTGGTCAAGCGCCAGTGCGGCATCAAGGATTACGGCACCATTTTCCCGGGCCATGGCGGCATCCTGGACCGCTTTGACAGTGTGATGTTCATTGCACCGTTCGTCACCATGGTGATCACGGCGGTCTTCTATCAGTAACCATAGGAGGAAGCTTTTTATGTCGAAAAAAATTACGCTTCTGGGCTCCACCGGTTCCATCGGCACCCAGAGTCTGGATGTCATCCGTGCACAGGGCTATGAGGTGTTTGGCCTCTCGGCCCACAGCCACGTGGATAAAATTCTCGAACAGGTGGAGGAATTCCACCCAAAGTACGTCTGCATGACCAACCCTGAGGCTGCCGCCAAACTGGACGCGGCCTCTCCGGACGTGCCAACGCGCCCAAGCTGCTGGTGGGCCCCGAGGGCCTGAAAGAGCTGGCCGCCATGGACGGCACCGATGTGGTGCTGAACAGCGTGGTGGGGATCGCGGGTCTGGGTGCCAGCCTGACCGCCATTGAGAGCGGCCACGATCTGGCGCTGGCCAACAAAGAGAGCCTTGTCACGGGCGGCCATCTGGTCACTCAGGCGGTGGCAAAGCACGGCGTCAAGCTGCTGCCCGTGGACAGTGAGCACTCTGCCATCTTTCAGTGCCTGCAGGATAAAGAGAGCGCCAAGAGTCTGACCAAGATTCTGCTCACGGCTTCCGGCGGCCCGTTCTTCGGGATGAAGACCGAGGAACTGCGGGGCAAGACCAAGGCCGATGCCCTCAAGCACCCCAACTGGAACATGGGCGCCAAGATCACCATTGACTCCGCTACCCTGATGAACAAGGGTCTGGAGCTCATCGAGGCCGTCTGGCTGTTCGGTCTGCCCCCGGAAAAAATCCAGATCGTGGTCCAGCGCCAGAGCGTCGTCCACTCGGCCGTGCAGTACAGCGACAACTCCATCATTGCACAGCTGGGCGTGCCCGATATGCGCATTCCCATCCAGTATGCCCTGACCTACCCGGCCCGTGTGCCGGGCGTGGTGCCGGAGCTGGATTTCACCACCCTCAAACTGCTGACCTTTGATGTGGCTGACGAAGAGACGTTCCGCTGCCTGGCGGCCTGCAAGAAAGCCATCAAGAAAGGCGGCCTGGGCCCCTGCGCCGCCAACGGCGCCAACGAGGAGGCCGTCAAGCTCTTCCTCGAGGATAAGATCGGCTTTTTGGATATCGGCCGTCTGGTGGAGGCTGTGGTGGACAGCGACAGCTTTGGCGGCGACTATACCCTCGCTGATGTGTACGAGTGCGACAAGATGGCTCGCGCGTTCGTGCGGGCACATCTGTAAACCGGAGAAGCTATGTCTTTTATTATCACGTTTCTGGCAGCCCTCTTTGTCTTTGGCGCGGTGATCGCCATTCACGAGTTTGGCCACTTTGCGGTGGCAAAGCTCTGCGGCGTGCAGGTCAACGAGTTTTCCATTGGCATGGGCCCGGCGCTGTGGCATAAAATTTACCATGGCACCCAGTACAGCCTGCGGCTGCTCCCGGTGGGCGGCTATGTGGCGCTGGAGGGCGAGGAAAGCCCCGAGAGCCAACAGGCGGAGACCCTCCGCGACACGCCAGAGCCTCCCCTGACAGGGGAGATGGCTGCGCGGCAGCCGGAGAGGTTTGGCAAGCCCCTGAACGAGGCGGCCGTCTGGCAGCGGATGCTGGTGATGGCGGCCGGCGCGTTTATGAACTTTGTGCTGGGCTTTGTGGTGCTGGTGGTGCTCATCTCGGCCCGGAACGAGCCCATCACCAGCCGGGTCATTTATAAAATCAACGAGGGGGCGCTCTGCGGCCAGACAGGTCTGGAAGCAGGGGACAAGGTGCTGGCCGTCAACGGACGGCGGTGCTTTGTGGCTAACGATATGATCTATGAGCTGGTGCGCGCCGAGCAGTACCGGGCAGATTTTACCGTCCTGCGGGATGGCAAGACTGTGGAACTGCCGGATGTCCAGTTTGATACCTGGGTGGATGACTCCGGCGAGACCCACATGAGCCTCGGCTTTACGGTCTACGGCATCCAAAAAACGCCCCTCAATGTCCTGAAAGAGGCGGGCAACAGCGTGCTCTATTACGGGCGGATCATCTACACCTCGCTGGCGGACCTTGTGCGCGGGCGGGAGAGCATCAACGATCTTTCCGGCCCGGTGGGCATCGTAACAGCCATCGGGCAGGCGGCCAGCTATGGCTGGCAGGATCTGCTGGAACTGCTGGTGCTCATTACCATCAACCTGGGCATCTTCAATCTGCTGCCGTTCCCGGCGCTGGATGGCGGCAAGATCGTTTTCCTCCTGATCGAGGGGATCACGGGCTATGCCGTGCCGGAAAAGATCCAGGGCAGCCTGACCGTGGCGGCTTTTGCGCTGTTGTTCGGTCTGATGATTTTTGCAACGTACAACGATATTCTCCGGCTCATCACCGGGGCGATTTGACGAAAGGAAGTAAACCATGCGGCAGCTGAAACGAGAAGTAAAGATCGGCAATGTGACCATCGGCGGCAAGAACCCCATTGCGGTGCAGACCATGCTGAATGTTCCGGTGGAGGATATTGAGGGCAACGTGGCCCAGGCCAAGCGGTGTGAGGCAGCAGGCTGCCAGATCCTGCGGGTGACCTGCCCCAGTGCCGCCGATGCCAAGTGCATCGAGGCTGTCAAAAATGCCGTCAATATCCCCATCGTGGCGGACATCCATTTTGATTACAAGGCCGCGCTGGCCTGTGCAGACGTGGGCGTGGATAAAATTCGCATCAACCCGGGCAACATCGGCGACGATGACCGCGTGAAAGCCGTCGTGCAGGCCTGCCAGCAGAAGAATATCCCCATCCGCATCGGCGTCAACGGTGGCAGCTTGGAAAAGCACATCCTGGCCAAGTACGGCGCTCCCGTGCCGGAGGCCATGGTGGAGAGCGCCCTGTATCACGTCCGTCTACTGGAAAAGTTTGATTTCAACAACATCGTCATCTCCATCAAGAACTCCAACGTGCCCCGCATGATGGAGGCATACCGCCAGCTGAGTGCCGTGACGGACTACCCGCTGCATGTGGGCGTCACCGAGGCTGGCACCTACCAGATGGGCCTGCTCAAGAGCGGCATGGGCATTGGCGGAATGCTGCTGGAGGGCATCGGCGACACCATCCGTGTCTCGCTGGCTGCCGAGCCGGAAAAAGAGGTGGAAGCAGGCTACAACATCCTGCGTGCCGTCGGCTTCCCGGTGGCGGGCCCGGAGGTCATCACCTGCCCCACCTGCGGCCGCACCCAGTACCCCTGCACGGAGATCGCCAATGAGGTGGAAAAGCGCCTGCAGGGCTACAAGAAATCCATTAAGGTCGCCGTCATGGGCTGTGTGGTCAATGGCCCTGGTGAGGCCCGCGAGGCCGACATCGGCATTGCTGGCGGCAAAGGCGAGGCGGTGCTGTTTATCCACGGCCAGCCCATCAAGAAGCTGACGGGTGACAACATCCTCGATCAGTTCATGGATGAGATTTATAAGCTGTAAGGAATCATGATAAAGCAATACTGCCACGCCTGAAAACCGGGCGCGGCAGTTTGTGCTGTTTATTCCCCAACACAAAGGAGTATCACTGTGACACCACTCGTTTCCCAGCTCTGGCCGCAGTTTATGGTAGACCCGGCGTTTGCATCCTGCTTTGGGCAGGTCATTGTGGAGCGCGCCCGGATGCTGCGGCAGGAAAGGCAGGTGATCTTTACCCTGCGCAGCGCCGCCCCGCTGGACAAAGGCCTGTGCGCGCGGCTGCTGGCCTCGCTGCAGCCGGGCTATGAGGGCTTTGAACTGAAAATTGAGAACCTCTTTGGTTACGCTTCCATGGACGAAGCTGCCCTGCGGGAGCTGATGGAGGAGATGAAGCGGGACGGCGTGCCCATCAACGGCTTTCTGGACCGGTGCAAGATCAGCATTACGGGCCAGAATATCCGCATCGGTGTCTGCCACGGCACCAAGTTTTTGCAGGAGATGGGTTTTGAGGACCTGCTGGCCCAGCGGGTAGCCACCCATACGGGGGTCAAGCCCAAAGTGACCCTGCAGAGCGCGGTGGATGAGGCGGAACAGCGCCAGATGGAAGAAAAGCTGGAGCGCAAGATCGCGCCGCCGGTGGTCAAATTTGAGAAGAAGAACACGGCACCCTCCATCAAGGTGGATGGGCTGGACCTGACGGACAAGCCTGTGACCATCTTCCACGGCAAAATGTTCACCCCCAAGAACCTCACACCGCTGAAAGATCTGGGCGGCGAGGGCGGCAAGTGCATGATCTGGGGCGATGTCTTCTTTACCGAGGTCAAGGGCAATTTCCGCAAAATCTACACCGTTTCCATCACGGACTACACGGGCTCCATCAATCTGAAAGTCCGGGCGCAGGAGGGGGAGGACTGCTCCAAATGGGAGAGCATCCCCAAAGGGACGACGGTTATCGTCAAGGGCGACTGCACTTACGACAAATACGAGCACGACTACATCGTGTATCCCTACGATGTGCTGTTTGTGGAGCGGAAAAAGCGAGAGGACACCGCCCCGGTCAAGCGGGTGGAGCTCCACCTGCATACCAAGCTGTCCAGTATGGACGCTTTCTGTGACCCGGGCGGCATCGTCCGGCTGGCTCACCGGATGGGACACCCGGCCATTGCGATTACCGACCACGGTGTCTGTCAGGGCTACCCGGAGGCCATGCTGGCCGCTGATGACATCCACAAGAAAGACCCTGACTTCAAGCTCATCTACGGCTGTGAGGCCTACTTTGTGGACGATATGATCCCCTGCGTCTACGGTGTGAAAGATGAGCCGCTGACCGGGGAGTTCTGCGTCTTTGATACCGAGACGACAGGCCTGGACCCCGGTGTGGAGTACCTGACCGAGATCGGCGGCGTCATCGTCCGGAACGGGGAAGTGGTGGAGGAGTTCGACACCTTTGTCAAGCCCGGCAAGCCCATCACCCCCAAGATCACCGAGCTGACGGGCATCACCAACGAGATGGTGGACAACGCCCCCAGCGAGGCAGAAGCGCTGAAAGCGTTTCTGGAATTTGCAGGCGGGCGGATCCTGGTGGCCCACAATGCCCACTCGTTCGATATCCGCTTTTTGCGGGCAGCGGCCAAGCGGAGCGGCATCGAGTTTGAACCGACCTATATCGACACCTTGACCATGGCACAGGCCATGTACCGGGCTTGCACAACTACAAGCAGGGCACCATCAACAAGCATCTGGAGCTGCCTGCCTACGAGGCGCACCGTGCCTGCGAGGATGCCGGGGCCCTGGGCCGCATCTTCTGCGTGATGCTCAAAGACCTGGAAGAAAAGCAGGTGGCCAAGGCCAGCGAGATCAACACGGGCCTGGGCGGAAACCGTGAGGTGCTGAAGAAAAAATACTACCACCTCATTATTCTGGTGCGCAACCAGATGGGCCTGAAAAATCTGTATAAGATCGTCAGCGAGGCCCACGTCAACTACTTCTTCAAAAAGCCCCGTGTGCCCCGCAGCCTGCTGAACAAGTACCGTGACGGCCTGATTTTGACCTCGGCCTGCGAGGCAGGCGAGCTCTACCGCGCCATTGTGGAAGGCCGCTCCTACGAGGAACTGAAGAAGATCGCGTCCTACTATGACATCCTGGAAGTGCAGCCGCTGGGCAACAATGCCTATATGGTGCGGGATGGCAAGGTGGAGAGCGAGGAAGTCATCAAGGACTTCAACCGCACCGTCATCCAGTTGGGCGAAGACCTCCACAAGCCGGTCATCGCCACGGGTGACGTCCACTTTACCGAGCCGGAGGATGCCATTTACCGCTCGGTGCTGCAGGCGGGCAACGGCTTTAAAGACGCTGACAACCAGCCGCCGCTGTTCTACCGCACCACGGAGGACATGCTCAAGCAGTTCTACTATCTGCCCAAAGAGAAAGCTTACGAGATCGTGGTCACCAACCCCCGCAAGGTGGCGGCCAGCATCGACAATACCGTCCGGGCCATCCCCCGGGGCACCTATCCGCCCAGCATCGAGGGCGCGGAGCAGCAACTGCGCGACGCCACCTGGAAGCGGGCCAAGGAGGATTACGGTGACCCGCTGCCGGAGATCGTGGAAAAGCGGCTCCAAAAGGAGCTGGACTCCATCTGCGGCCACGGCTACGCGGTGCTGTACGTCATCGCGGTCAAGTTGGTGGCCTACTCCAATGCGGGCGGCTATCAGGTGGGCAGCCGTGGTTCCGTCGGCTCCTCGGCTGTGGCCCACTTCTCCGGCATTTCGGAGGTCAACAGCCTTCCGCCCCACTACCGCTGCCCCAAGTGCAAGCACAGTGAGTTCATCACCGACGGCAGCGTGGATGACGGCTTTGACCTGCCGGACAAGAACTGCCCCCACTGCGGTACCCGGATGCTGGTGGACGGCCATGATATCCCCTTTGAGACGTTCCTGGGCTTCTACGGCGACAAAGAGCCGGATATCGACCTGAACTTCTCGGGCGAATACCAGTCCAATGTCCACCGCTACACGGAAGAGCTGTTCGGCAAGGCCAACGTGTTCAAGGCGGGCACCGTTTCCGGTATCCAGGATAAAACCGCTTACGGCTATGTCCGCAAGTATCTGGAAGAGCGGGGAAAGACCGTGAACCACGCCGAGGAAAACCGCCTCACGCTGGGCTGCACGGGCGTCAAGCGCACCACGGGCCAGCACCCCGGCGGCATGGTCGTTGTGCCGGACACCTACGAAATTTACGATTTCTGTCCCATCCAGCACCCGGCAGACGACGTGGCGGGCGGCCTGCTGACCACCCACTTTGAATTCAAGTATCTGCACGACACGCTGCTCAAGCTGGACGAGCTCGGCCACGATATGCCCACGTTCTACAAATATTTTGAGGAATATACGGGCATCCCGGTGGACTCCATCCCCATGAACGACCCCAAAGTCTACAGTCTGCTGACCAGCCCGGAGGCCCTGGGCGTGACGCCGGAGCAGATCGACAGCCAGACGGGCACGTTCGGCATCCCGGAGATGGGCACCAACTTTGTCCGCGGAATGCTGGTGGAGGCCCGGCCCAAGAACTTCTCCGAGCTGATCCAGATTTCAGGCCTGTCCCACGGCACCGACGTCTGGACGGGCAATGCCGATGAGCTGATCCGGAACGGCACCTGCACCATTGCAGAGGTCATCGGCTGCCGTGACAGCATCATGCTCTACCTGCTCCGCAAGGGGCTGGAGCCCAAGATGGCGTTCGACATCATGGAGGCTGTCCGTAAGGGCAAGGTGGCCAAGGGCGGCTTTAAAGATGGCTGGGAAGAAGCCATGCGGGAGCACGATGTGCCGGACTGGTATATTGAGAGCTGCCGGAAGATCAAGTATATGTTCCCCAAAGCCCACGCGGTGGCCTACCTGATGTCGGCCATCCGGCTGATGTGGTTCAAAATCTACCACCCGCAGGCGTTCTATGCGGTCTATTTCACCGTCCGTGGTGATGATATCGACTACGAGGCCGCTGTGGGCGGCGCGGCCGTGGCCCGCGCCCACATGAACGAGGTGAAGCGCCGCCTGAAAGAGGAGAAGAACGCCAAGGACGAAGACGTGCTGGTCAGCCTGCAGCTGGTCAACGAGATGCTGGTGCGCGGCTACGAATTTTTGCCCATTGAGCTGGGCAAGAGCCGGGGCTCCCGCTACATCGTGGAGGACGGCAAGGTCCGTCTGCCGTTCTCGTCGCTGAAAGGCCTGGGCGGCGCGGCAGCCGACGCGCTGGAGCGTTCCACCATCCACGGGGAGGAGTACCTCTCCATAGAAGAGCTGCAGCAGGCTTCCGGTGTGTCCAGTGCCATCCTGGACGCCTGCGCCAGGTGGGCGCTCTGGGTGACCTGCCCGAGAGCAGTCAGGTGAGTTTCTTCTAAATGCAACAAAAATCCCCGGTACAGGAAACTCTGTACCGGGGATTTTGCAATGCAACGGAGGATTACTCCACGCTGATCATATAATAATAGACAGGCTGGCCGCCGCGGATGTGGCTGACTTCCACATGGTTGGGGCACTTGGCCTTGACCAGCTCGGTCACTTTCTCGGCTTCCTCGTCGGAGACGTCGCAGCCGGAGATGATGGTGACGAAGCTGGATCTTTCTTGCACATGCCGCGTGCCAGACGATAGGTGGCCTTGGCGAGGTCGTTGGAAGTGGAGACGATCTTGCCGTTCTCCAGAGCCATGATCTCGCCTTTCTTGATCCGCTTGCCGTCGTACTCGCTGTCGCGGGCGGCGTAGGTGATGAGGCCGGTGGAGACCTTGTCGGCAGCAGCCATCATATTGATGGTGTTGGTCTCGGTGTTGGCAGAGGGGTCAAAGTTGAGCAGAGCGGTGATGCCCATGGCACGGTGCGGGTGGGCAGGACCACGACCTGACGGTCAGCCAGCTTCTGGGCCTGCTCGGCAGCCATAATGATGTTCTTGTTGTTGGGCAGGACGAAAACGGTCTTGGCAGGCACGCTCTGGATGGCAGCCAGGATATCCTCGGTGGCGGGGTTCATGGTCTGGCCGCCGGAAACGACAGCGTCGGCTGCCAGATCCGTGAAGACGGCTTTCAGGCCCTCACCGGCGGCAACGGCCACAAAGCCATAGTCACGGCTGGGATCCACCGCGGCATAGATGAACTGGCTGGTGGGGTCGGACTTCTTCTCGGCAGAGGCCTGCTTTTCCAGGCTCTTGCCCTGGCGCTGACGGGCCAGGAACTGCTCGTGCATGTTCTCGATCTTGAAGTTGGTCAGGTAGCCGTACTTGATGGCCTCGCTCAGGATCTTGCCGGGATCAGCCGTATGAACATGCAGGTTGATGACGTCATCGTCCTCGATGCAGACGACGCTGTCGCCGTTGGACTCGGCAAAGGCGCGCATCTTGGCGGCGCTGACGCCCTCGTTCTTGTTGATGAGGAACTGGGTGCAGTAGCCGTTCTTGATGTCCTCCACTTTCATCAGGTCATCGGTGAAGACGCCCTTGCCGGCGTTCTCGGTAGAGAGCTTGGCCTTGTTGGGAGCGGGCTCGCCGCCCTCAACGATGGCCTCGCCGTGGAAGACCTTGCCCATGCCCTCAAAGATGATCATGATGCCCTGGCCGCCTGCATCCACAACGCCGGCTTTCTTCAGCACGGGCAGCAGGTTGGGGGTGTCCTCCAGCGCTTTCTGGCCGGCGCTCAGTACCACGTCCCACAGGGCGGGGATGTCGGCGGCATCGGAGGCGGCAGCCTCCTCGCTGGCGACGCGGGCCACGGTGAGGATGGTGCCCTCGGTGGGCTTCATGACGGCCTTGTAGGCACCCTCGACGCCCTTTTTCAGGGCGGCGACGATATCGGCCACGTCGGCCTCTTTCTTGCCCTCCAGAGCCTTGGAGAAGCCGCGGAACAGCAGGCTGGTGATCACGCCGGAGTTGCCGCGTGCGCCGCGCAGCATGGCGGAAGCAGCAGTCTTGGAGGCTTCCGCCACGGTGCAGCTGTCGTCCAGAGCCTGCAGCTCACGGACGGAAGCGCCAATGGTCATGCCCATGTTGGTGCCGGTGTCGCCGTCCGGGACAGGGAAGACGTTCAGCTCGTCCACGCGGGAACGCTGATTGTTGATGTTGTTTGCGCCGGAAATAATCGCGTCGCGCAGAATCTTACCAGAAATCATTGTTTTCTACTCCTTATAATCTCCCGGTACCCCCGGGTGGGCTTGGCGTTTGGATCAGGCGATGACGTCATCGACCGAGACGACCACGCGGGCCACTTTGAGGCCGGTAGCCTGCTCTACTTCGTCCTTGACGCGGTGCGAGATGCTCCGCGCGGCAGTCGAGATGTTCAGCCCATAGCTGACGGCAATGTGCAGCTCGATCACGAGACGGCCCTCTTCCTGCGTGACACGGACGCCCTTTTCCGAAAAATCAGCGCCGCGCACCATGCTCTTGACAGTATCGGTCAGGTCACGGGGGGCCATTGCGGCCACACCGTAGCAATGTTTGGTTGCTTCGCCCACCAGCGTAGAGAAGTACTCGGCGGAGAAGCTGACATCTCCCAGCGGGAAACGGGAAGTAATCATAGTCGCTCTGCTCCTTTATTCATTTCAAAATCAGTTCCAAAAGTGTTCTGCCGGCCACGCGATTTCTGTGGTTTCCGACCACCGGTACCGCTATACTGGGACAGTGGACTCCCGTTCCGGGCCGACATCTCTTTTCTAGTATAGCACAAAAGTGGGCGCTGTGCATAGCTTTCCGTGATTTTTTAGTAAAACATTGCAAACCGATTGTGAATAAAATATAAAAACTTGATAGTATGACTTCCTATTCCTATGAAAAAGTGCTAAACTTAAAGTAGGAAAACGCATGGCCGCTGGCTGCATTTGCGGCCGGCGGGGCAGCTGCGCGCAAAAATGGTGTATTAGACAGGAATCAGGCGGCCCAGACGGCAGAAATAACAAAATAGGAGAGTTGTTTGATGAATATTCTGTTTTTCCTTTCCCCCAAGCAGGACCTGATGTACGTTTATGACGATTTCACCCTGCGTCAGACCCTTGAAAAATGGGAGAACAACCGCTATGCTTCCATCCCGGTGCTCAACCGCCGGGGCGAGTATGTGGGCACCCTGACGGAGGGAGACATTCTGTGGGGACTGAAAAAGCTCCACGGGCTGGATCTGGAAGCAGCGGAGGACGTGCCCATCTCGTCGTTCCCCCACAAGCGGGACTACAAGGCCGTGACCGTGACCACCAGCATGGATCAGCTGGTGGAGGCGGCCATGAACCAGAACTTTGTGCCGGTGGTGGATGACCGGGGCATGTTCATTGGCATCGTCCGGCGGCAGGCCATCATTCGTTACTGCTATGATAAGGCCCGCGCTGAACAGCAGCACATGTCAAAGCCGGAGAAAAAGCCGGAACGCAAGCGGGAAGCGGCGGCAGTGCATTAAAATTTTCGTAGGAAAAGGCCCGGAGATGAAAATTTCCGGGCCTTTTTGCGCAAAAATGCTTCAAAATCCAATTTATTGGACTCAAACTATGCGATACTCTCCCTGTCCTAAGAAATACGACAGGAGGGAACACGAGATGAAAGAGTTTGAGATGCGAAATGTTGGCAGTCACATCGAGGTGTATACCGCGGGCGGGGTGTTCCTGTTTTCCGCGGATACGGTGCGGGAAGCTATGGAAGAGCTGGAAGAAGAGGCCCGCGCGGCCTGATGCAGAATTTGTCAGTGCACGGTTTGAAAGGACAAATTGTAAAATGCATGTAAAATAACAGAAAAAGAACCGCAAAGAAACAGCCCGAAACGGCAGAAATGTGTAAAAAATCTATTTTTCTTGTAAAAATCCCCTTGTTGTGTGGGGGAAATCAATGCTATAATAAAAAGGACGGCGTTTGAGCGGGAGGAATACGTCTCGTCTGTTTCAATGCCGTGCGATGCCTTTTTGTCAAAAGAAGATCGAAGATCAATAGTAGGAGCATTGATTCTATGGATATCACACACATCACCTCTCTGCTGGGCGGTATTGCGCTGTTTCTATACGGAATGTCCATCATGGGCGCCGGCCTGGAAAAACTGGCCGGCGGCAAGATGCAGGGCGTGCTGCAGAAGCTGACCTCTTCTACTCTCAAAGCGGTTATTTTCGGCACTTTGATCACGGGCGTGATCCAGTCCTCGGCTGGCACGGTCGTCATCTGTGTCGGCCTTGTCAACTCCGGAATTATGACCCTGACGCAGTCGGTAGGCGTGATCATGGGTGCAAACATTGGTACTACGGTGACCGGCCAGCTTATCCGCATGGCGGATATCTCAGGCGACAGCCTGTGGCTGACCCTCATCCAGCCCAAGACGTTTGCGCCGGTGGTCGCGTTTGTTGGCTGCGTTTTTTATGTGTTTATCCGCAACGCCAAGAAAAAGAACATCGGCCAGATCATGCTGGGCTTCGGCATTCTGTTTACGGGCATGAGCCTGATGGACACCGGCGTGTCCCCCCTGCGGGAGAGCGCCGCGTTCCAGGAGCTGTTCGTCAGCATGACCAACCCCATCCTGGGCGTGCTGGTGGGCGTGGTGGTCACGGTGATCATCCAGTCTTCCTCGGCCTCGGTGGGTATTTTGCAGGCGCTGTCCAGCACCGGTCTTGTCACCTTTGGCTCGGCCATCCCCATCATTCTGGGCGCGCACATTGGTACGGCATTCACCCCGCTGCTCACCATCGGCGGCTCTTCCAAGGATGGCAAGCGCACGGCCCTCATCCATCTTTACTTTAACATCATCGGCAGTGTCATTCTGCTGGCCGCGGTCTATCTGGTGCGGTATACCATTGGCATCCCCATGTGGAGCGACGTAATGAACAAGAGCTCCATTGCAAACATCCACACCCTTTCCAGTGTGGCGGCCATGCTGCTTTTCCTGCCCTGCAGCAGTGTGCTCTCCAAGCTGGCGATGCTCACGGTGCCGGATAACAAAGAAGAGGAGCAGGAGCTCAGTATGCCGGTGCTGGACGAGCGTCTGTTCAAGAGCCCGGCTGTGGCCCTGCAGCAGGCCAAGAACGCGGTGATCAAGATGTCCCGCCGCGCGGCCCGCAATGTGACGCTGGCTACCCCGCTGCTGCTCAAGATGGACGCGGACACGGTCAGCGCCATCAATGTGCGGGAAAACCTCATTGACCGGATGGAGGTGGAAATCTCCAACTACCTCATCAAGATGACCGATCAGGAGCTGAACGACGACGAGAGCCACGAAGTGACCGAGCTGCTGAACTTTGTCACCGAGTACGAGCGCATTGGCGACTATGCTGTCAACATCATGGAAAAAGCTCAGGAGCTGGAAGAAAAAGAGGCTTCGTTCAGTGAAACCGCCAAGAATGAGCTGGGGATCCTGGACGCAGCCCTGGAGCACATCCTGACCCTGACCGTGGATGCCTTTGAAAATGAGGATGTCCGTATGGCCCGCCAGGTAGAGCCGCTGGAGGAGATCATTGACATTCTGGTGGAGCGTCTGCGCGACCAGCACATCAAGCGCCTGAAAGACGGTGCCTGCTCCATTGATACCGGCGTTGTCTTCCTGGATGTGCTGAACAATGCGGAGCGTATCTCCGACCACTGCTCCAATGTGGCGGCCCGTCTGGTGGGCATGGAGGCCGGTGAGGACTACGATTCCCACACCCTCAAAAACATGATGCACCACAACCCCAGCAAGGATTATATGCTCAACTATGAGCAGTGCCGTAAGAACTATCTCGTCCCGCTGGAAGAGATGGAGGCATAATTTTGATCAAGCAGGCAAAAACTCCCCGGCCGGGGAGTTTTGGTGTCTTTACCCGCCCAGATCTTCCAGCAGCTGCCGCAGCTCGGTCTCGCTGGGGAGGCGCAGCCCCTGCTTGACGCGCAGGGCGTCGCCCTCCGGCAGGAGGTTGACATAGATGCCGGTGCGGAGCACCCGCTGGACAGGGGTGCCGTCGGCGTCACACTGCCAGACCACGACCCGCCCGCCCTCGTCGCAGAGGTAGTAGGTGGTGGAGCCGGTTTCCGGCACGGCCTGCACCGAGATGCTGGGCAGGGAGGGGACAGGGGTCTCCTCCGCGGAGTCGGCACGGCCCGGCGGGAGCCGGGGCAGGGCCATCCAGAACAGGCTGAACACGATGGTAAAAACGCATAACGCGTAAAACAGGCAGAGCCAGAGCTTGCGCATGGCAGGACGCTCCTTTCCGGGAAAGAGGATTTCAGCCGATAGTATGTGCAAAAACGGGAATGCTCAGACAGGCGGGGAGAATTTTCACACCCGGATGCTGTACTTTCAGCGCCCAGATGTGCTATACTACGCTTGTGAGAGAAAATCTGGCCCTTGCGTGGAGCAGGCCGGAGGACTATAATCTAATATTATGGCCCGGGGCAGAACGGCCCGGGACGAATGATAGAAGAAAACGGGGGAGCCGAGGCTCCGCCCGTCTGGCGGCGCCGGAACACGAGGCGGCCGCAGGAAGTCAGGAGGCGATCCTTATCTCAAACAATGAAACAAGAAAGATCCGCCGCGGGGACGCCATGCAGGAGCGGCCCAAGGCGGGACGTAAAGTGGACCTGAGCCGCAGCCGTAAGGAGCAGAGAACTCCCCGTGCCCCCAAGGAACCCAGAGAGCCGAAAGAAAAGCGGCGTGTCACGTTCTGGAGCGTGCTGGGACGGCTCATTGCCACGGTGGTCTGCCTGTGCATTATTGGCGGCAGTCTGCTGGCCGTGGGGGCCGTGTACTATGTGGTCAATGCTACAGCCGATGACGGCAATCTGCTGGACCTGGACAACATTGAGCTGAGCCAGTCCAGTGTGGTAATGGCCACCGACCCGGACACCGGTGCTCAGGTGGAATACGCCACCCTGCGCTCCTCCAACAGCCACCGCGTGTGGGCCAACCTGGAGCAGATCCCCAGCTATTTGCAGTATGCGTTCATCTGCACCGAGGACAAAGACTTCTACAATGAGCCGGGCGTCAACTTCAAGCGCACCATCGGCGCGATGATCAACGAGTATATCCTGCCCATCTACAGCTCCAAGCAGGGCGCGTCCACGCTGGAGCAGCAGCTCATCAAGAACCTGACGGACGATGACAGCGCCAGCGGCATAGAGGGTGCACTGCGCAAGCTGCGCGAAATTTACCGCGCCCTCTGCCTGAGCCGCAGCTACTCCAAGGAGACCATCTTGGAAGCTTACCTCAACACCATCAGCTTCACGGGTACCATTCAGGGTGTGCAGACGGCAGCCAACGAGTACTTTAATAAGGATGTCAGCCAGCTCACCCTCTGGGAGTGCGCTTCCATTGCGTCCATTACCAAGAACCCGACCAACTACAACCCCTATACCAACCCTGAAAACCTGATCCATCGCCGGAACTTCCTGCTCTACAACATGTGGCAGCAGGGCGTCATCTCGGAAGAGGATTACCGCAACGCCGCCGCCCAGCCGCTGGTGCTGGCGGAAGAGGACGCAAGCAAGAAGAACGCCTCCACGGCTTCCTCTTACTTCACCGATGCCCTCTTCAATGAGGTGGTGAGCGACATTGCCGCCAAGGAGGGCGTGGACGAGGCCACGGCCCAGAAGATGCTCTACACCGGCGGTTACACCATTGAAGCCACGGTGAACCCCAAGATGCAGACGGCCATGGAAAACCTGATGCTCAACACCGACGACGCGTATTTCCCGGCGGGCTGGCATGAGGAAGAGGTGACCGGCATCTCGGACGACGACGTGCAGGTGTTCAATGCCGACGGAACCCCCAAGACCCGCACGGCCGAGGACGGTACCGTTTACTACTACCGCAATGTCCGCACCCAGGCGGCTATGGTCACGCTGGACTATGATGGCAACGTGCTGGCTATGGTGGGCGGTTTAGGTCAAAAGACCAAGAGCCTCTCCCTGAACCGTGCTTACAGCGTGACCCGGCAGACGGGCTCCACCATCAAACCCATCGGTGCCTATTCTCTGGGCATCGAGTATGGTCTGGTCAACTGGTCCACCATGCTCAACAACTCGCCCCTGTACCAGAAGCAGGACATGATCATCCGGGATGAGGACTACTGCCGCAAGAACGGCCTGATGGGCCTTTCGGACAAGCAGCTGCGCGCTTACCCCAATGCATGGCGCAGCTGGCCCCGCAACTACGGCGGCAACTACGGCGACAACACCGATCTCCCGCTGTGGAACGGTCTGGCCCGCTCCCTGAACACCATCGCCATCCGTGTGGGTGACCTGGTGGGCGCAAGCAATATCTTTAACTTTGTTTACAACACCCTGCAGCTGAACACGCTGGATCCGACCAACGATGTGGGTCTGGCCCAGATGGTCATGGGCAGCCAGACCCATGGCGTGACGCCCATGGCACTGGCAGCCGCGTTCCAGATCTTCTACGATGGCCAGTACACCACCCCGCACCTGTACACCCGTGTGCTGGATCGGGACGGCAATATCTATCTGGAAAACAACGCCACCAGCTATCAGGCCCTGACCCCGCAGACGGCCTATGTGATGAACCGCCTGCTGAAAAACGTGCTCTACTCCAATGTGGGCACGGCCCGCGGCAACTACCCCAACTCCAGCGGCATGGAGTCCTTTGGTAAGACCGGTACCGCCAGCGATGAAAGAGACCTCTGGTTCGTGGGCGGCACGCCGTACTACGTTACCGCGGTGTGGTGGGGCTACGATGCACCCTATGATATGACCAACACCCTGTCCAAGGATCAGGCCAAGACCAAAACCTGCGTCAAGGCGTGGAAAGCCTATATGGAGCAGGTGCAGGCAGACTTGCCCTACAAGGCGTTCCCGACCGCGGACGGCGTTGTGGAGCGTGCTTACTGCACCCAGAGCGGCCTGCTGGCCGGGCCCAACTGCCCCAGCCGCGCGACCGGGTACTACCGTGCGGACGACCTGCCCGGTACCTGCAACTACTCCCACAGCAGCGTTGCGGCGTCCGCGGCCGACACACAGGCGACTCAGATCCCGGACCCCGCCGCAACGGGCGTGGAGACGGATTAAAAATCATACTTTTCCGGGCCGGGCCCTTGTGATTCGGTGCGGGAAAGCGGCGCTTCCGACAGCAAAACTGGATAATCTGACAAAATAGCATCCGACCTCTTGCAATGCGTGGGGCCGGATGCTATTATATTCTCTGCAAGAACACTTGTGTTTGTGAGGTGAACAAGTTGGAACGCCGCTTTTATCTGGTAGACGCACAGGTCCTGCCGGAAGTTTTCCTCAAGGTGGTACGCGCCAAGGAGCTTCTGGCCAGCGGCGAGGCGCGCAGCATCTCGGCTGCGACCCGCAGTGTGGACCTGTCCCGCAGTGCTTTTTATAAATATAAGGATTGCATTTTTGATTCCGAGAATGGCCGGGAGGTCATCACCGTCATGGCGACGCTGCGGGACGAAACGGGCGCTTTGCAGAGCCTGCTGGCCGGCATCAGCGCGGCCGGAGCGAGCATCGTGACCATCAATCAGTCCACGCCGGAAAATGGCGCGGCGCTGGTGGCCGTTACCATCCGGACCGACACCATGCAGATGACCCCCGAGGAGCTGACCGAAAAGCTCAGCCGCCAGCGGATGGTGGTGGGGGTCCACTGCGGATATAATCTGTAAAACCGACTCTGTATTTTTGCAGCAATAGGAAAAGAGGGAAAATACATGGCCAAGATTGCAATTCTAGGGTTTGGCACGGTTGGCAGCGGCGTGTACGAGGTGCTCTGCCGCAATGCAGCTGGTGTCTCCCGCCGGGCAGGCGAGCCTGTGGAGGTCAAGTACATTCTGGACCCCAAGGATTTCTCCAATCATCCGGCTGCCCATCTGTTCATTAAGAACTTTGACACCATCCTGGAAGACCCTGAGATCCGCGTCGTGGTAGAGACCATCGGCGGCACGCGGTTTGCGTACCCCTATGTCAAGGCCTGCCTCGAGAGCGGCCGGAGCGTCTGCACCTCCAACAAGGAGATGGTCGCCACCTACGGTGCCGAGCTGCTGGGCCTGGCCAAGGCTCACAACTGCGCGTTCCTGTTTGAGGCTTCGGTGGGCGGCGGCACGCCGATCATCACCCCGATGCATCAGTGCCTGGCCGCCAATGTCATCACTGAGGTGGAGGGCATCGTGAACGGTACCACCAACTTCATGCTGACCAAGATGGTGCGGGAGAATCTGGGCTTTGACGAGGCTTTGAAGATCGCCCAGGAGCTGGGCTACGCCGAGACCAAGGACCCCGGCGATGACGTGGATGGCCGCGACGCCTGCCGCAAGATCGCCATTCTGTCCTCACTGGTCTGCGGCCATCAGATCTACCCCCAGAACATCCCCACCCGGGGCATCCGGGACATCACGGTGGCCGATGTGGCCGCTGCTGAGAAGCTGGGCTGTGTCATCAAGCTCATTGCATGGATGAAGCGGGGCGAGGACGGCAGCGTGGCCGCGGGCGTGGAGCCCTGCCTCGTGCCCAAAGCCAACCAGCTGGCCGGCGTGGATGATGTGTTCAACGCCGTGCTGGTCAAGGGCGACATGCTGGGCGACGTGGTCTTTTACGGCAAGGGCGCGGGCAAGCTGCCCACCGCCAGCGCCGTGGTGGCCGATGTGGTGGACGCCCTCAAGAACGGCTCCAAGGTCCACGACAGCCTGTTCTGGCAGCCCGCGGAGCCTGTGGATGGGATGCTCACCGACCCGACGCCCACCGCATACTATGTGCGTGTGGCAGGGATTGCTCCGGCGGTGGCGGAAGCCATCTACGGCAAAGGCCGTGTGGTGGATGAGCACTACGAGGGCTGCTCCTACTTTGTGGAACAGGCCGATGAAAAGGCTCTGGCCGAGGCAGCCCGCAAGGTAGAGGCCGTGGGCGGCAGCGTCAAGCTGTGGCTCAAGCGCCTGCCGGATGAAGACTGAGTGTTATAAAACAAAGGAAAGGTGCAGCCATGAAGATCAAGGTTTCGGTCCCGGCCACCAGCGCCAACGTTGGCTCCGGTTTTGACGCGCTGGGCCTGGCAGTGACCCTTTACAATACCGTCACGTTTGAGGAGAGCGACCATCTGGAAATTTCCTCGGCGGACGGCACCCGCATCCCCCGCAACGAGTCCAACCTCGTGTACCGCTCGGCCAAGGGCCTGTTTGATAAGGTGGGCAAGACCATCCCGCCCCTCAAGATCGTGCAGACGAATCCCATCCCCATGGCAAGAGGCCTGGGTTCTTCCTCTGCCTGCATCATTGCGGGTCTGTTGGGAGCCAACCGGATGCTGGGCGATGTGCTCAACACCCAGGAACTGCTGACGCTGGCTACTTCCATTGAGGGCCACCCGGACAACGTGGCACCGGCCCTGCTGGGCGGCCTGACCAGCAGCGTGTATGAAGACGGCGTGGTCTACTCCGTCAAGCGGGATGTGGACCAGACCCTCTGCTTTGCGGCCATTGTGCCGGACTACAAGCTCCTGACCGAGGCGGCCCGTGCGGCCCTGCCCAAGGAGATCGCCCACAAGGACGCGGTGTATAACCTGTCCCGCGCGGCGCTGGTACCGGCGGCATTCTGCGAGGGACGGCATGACCTGCTGGCCATTGCCACCGAGGATAAGCTGCACCAGCCCTACCGGATGCCCCTGATGCCGGGCTCCAAAGAGGTGTTTGAGATGGCCCGCCTGTGCGGTGCCAAGGCCGTGTATGTCTCGGGTGCAGGCAGCACCGTGATGGCCGTGGGCGAAAAAGCCACGGCGGAGAAATTCTATTCCAAGCTGGAAAAGGGGCTGGAGCTCCTGGAGGGCCTGGACGGATGTGAAGCATTTACATTGCTGCGGCTGGATGCCGATAATACCGGCGCGACCGTAGAGTGAATTAAAGGAGAGTGACAAACTATGGCGTTGATCGTACAGAAGTTCGGCGGTTCTTCGGTG
Source organism: Faecalibacterium sp. OF04-11AC (assembly GCF_003460645.1). Taxonomy (NCBI): domain Bacteria; kingdom Bacillati; phylum Bacillota; class Clostridia; order Eubacteriales; family Oscillospiraceae; genus Faecalibacterium; species Faecalibacterium sp. OF04-11AC. Next base: position 32,914 of record NZ_QTVP01000017.1, read on the forward strand.
AAGGACCGGGACCGTATCTTCAACGTGGCCCGTATCGTGGCCAATACCCACAACGCGGGAAATGACGTGGTGGTCGTGGTGTCTGCCCAGGGCGATACCACCGACGACCTGATCGCGAAAGCGGCTGAGATCAGCCACGACCCTTCTGCCCGTGAGATGGATATGCTGCTGGCAGCTGGTGAGGAGATCAGCATCTCACTGCTGGCCATGGCGCTGAACGAGATCGGCTGCCATGCCACCAGCCTGACGGGCTGGCAGGCTGGTTTCCGCACCGACCGTGCCTACACCAAGGCCCGCATCACCAAGCTGGAGACGGAGCGCATCTCCTCCGAGCTGGAGCGCAACCGCGTGGTGGTCGTGGCAGGCTTCCAGGGCCTGAACAAGCTGGATGATATCACCACCCTGGGCCGCGGCGGCTCGGACACCAGTGCAGTTGCCATTGCGGCTGCCCTGCACGCGGACCGCTGCCAGATCTTTACCGACGTGGAGGGCGTTTACACCGCCGACCCGCGCAAGGTGCGCAACACCCGCAAGCTGAAAGAGATCACCTTTGACGAGATGCTGGAGCTGGCCTCCCTCGGCGCACAGGTGCTCAACAACCGCAGCGTGGAGCTGGCAAAGAAGTATAACGTGGAGCTGGAAGTGCTTTCCAGCCTGAATCCCGTCCCGGGAACCATCGTCAAGGAGGTTGTCAAAGACATGGAAGGTATGCTGATCAAGGGCGTCGCAAAGGATACCGACGTTGCTGTTATTACGATTCTGAACGTTCCCGATGAGCCGGGCACCAGCTTCAAGATCTTTGGCCTGCTGGCCCAGAAGAATGTCAACGTGGACATCATCCTGCAGTCCACCGGCCGCGACGGCAAGAAAGACATCAGCTTTACCTGCTCTGAGGCGATGCCGACATTGCACTGAAAACTCTGCGCGAGGGTGCAAACTTCCAGGATATCACCTGCGACGAGACCTGCGCAAAGGTCTCCATCGTTGGTGCCGGTATGCAGAGCCACAGCGGCGTGGCTTCCAAGATGTTTGAGGCACTGTCCAACAACAACATCAACATCAAGATGATCTCCACCAGCGAGATCAAGATCTCCTGCATCATCGACCGTGCCGACGCCGACAAGGCTGTCAGCGCCATCCACGATATGCTGTTCGACTAAGCAAAAGAGTTCAGCCTCTCTGCCTGTTTTGGGCAGGGAGGCTTTTTGCATTCATAATTCTTTTACAGCGGTTGGCGTTTACAGCTTCTGCAAAGGGGTGTATAATATAAATTGTGTCTGTAAATGCCGCAGACGCAGTTTTGCACTGCTGTGAGAAGGGAACATTCGTTATGGAGCAAAATCAAGCTACCCCCCGCCGTGCTGCCCCGCAGCCGACCCGCCGCCAGCGTCGTATCCGCCGCCGTCTGCGGCTGGTGCGTAACTGGGTGTTTTTTCTGGGTGCCTGTGCCGGAGCCATGGCCCTGATGACCACGGGCATCCTCTGGCTGCTGCCCAAAGCCCACGCCCTCATTGCGGGGCCGGAGGTGTTTGAGGCCCAGCAGTATGACGGCAGTGCCTATACCCTCGACCTTGTGGACGGGCGGCTGGCGCTGGTGAACGCGAACCTCCCCCTGACGGCAGAGCCCACTCCGGAGCTTGCCGTGGCGGACGATGCCACGGGCCAGCAGCTGGAAGCGGAAGCTGCTCAGCAGTACCGCACCATGGCCGAGGCTGCCCGGAACAGCGGCATTGCCCTGACGCTGGAAACCGGCTACCAGGACACGGCTGCCCGGCAGGCTGCCTTTGATGCCGCAAAACAGGCGTACCTGGAAAAAGGCCGCTCGGAAGAGGAAGCCTCTGCCAAAGCGGCGCTGACCGTGCCCATGCCGGAGGCCAGCGAGTACGCCACCGGATACGCGGCGGATATTCTGGCAGCGGACAGCGCAACGAAAGATGAGACGTTTGCCCAGAGCCGGGCCTATGAGTGGCTGACGGCTTATGCTGCCGAATATGGCTTTATCCTCCGCTGCCCGGAGGACCGGCAGGCGGCCACGGGCATGGCCTTTGCTCCCTGGCACTGGCGGTATGTAGGGGTGGAAAACGCCCTTGCCATCCGTGCCAGCGGCCTCTCGCTGGAAGAGTTTCTGGCCCTGGGCCAGCTCAGCGCGGCCAACGAGACCTGAAAAACCAAGCTATTACATCGAATGAGGAATACCAATTGAAACGAATGGAGATCGCGCCCGGGGTACACCTTTCCTGGGACCCGGCGCAAAAATTCAACCGCTGCCGCGTCAGCATCCATTTTGCCCTCCCGGCAAAGCGGGAGACCGCCACGGCTCATGCCCTGCTGCCGCTGGTGATGGAGCGCGGCTATGCCGACTGCCCGGATATGACCCAGCTGACCAAGAAGCTCGGCCCGCCTCGTACGGGGCGACCTGACTGTGGATGCCCGCCCCATGGGCGCCAACCACAACCTCTGTGTCAGCGTGACGGGCATCAAAGACCAGTTTGCGCTGGAGGGGGAGCCCTTGACGCAGGAATACGCAGAGCTGGCCCTGGGGACTGCGTTCCACCCCTATTTTGTGGGGGAGACCTTTGACCCGGAAGCTGTGAATATTGAAAAACAGATGCTCAAAAAGGCGCTGGAAGATGAAGTGAACGAGAAGCGCCTCTACTGCCAGCGGCAGGCCAACCGGGAGTTTTTTGGTGACAGCCCGGCGGGCGTCCGGCAGGAGGGCTATCTGGAAGAGGTGGAGGGCCTGACTGCCCGCCAGCTCACCGATGCTTACTACGAGATGCTGCGCGCGGCCAGCATCGAGCTGATCGTGCTGGGCTGCGGCGAGGCCCAGACCGAGGCGGTGAAAAACGCCCTGCTGGAAGAGCTGTCTCAGGTGGAGCGTGCCCCGGCGGCACTGGCGGAGAACATGGCCATGCCCCGGCGGGAGCCGCTTTACAAAACCGAGACGTTTGACACCACCCAGGCCAAGCTCTGTATGCTGTTCACGCTGGGCCAGCCCATGCAGCCCCGGCAGCTGGCAGCCGTCCGGCTGGCCATGGCCCTCTACGGCGGCAGCGTGACCAGCCGCCTGTTTTTGAATGTCCGGGAGCGGGATCACCTGTGCTATTACTGCTCGTCCTCGTTCCAGAGCTTTACGGGCAGTATGGCCGTGAACAGCGGCGTGGAGCATGCCGACGCGGCCCGGGCCGAGAAAGCTGTTTTGAAAGAGCTGGCCGACCTGTGCGACGGGCCCATTACGGACGAGGAACTGGAGGACTGCCGCCGCTCCCTCCTGAGCGGGATGACCGGGCTGGAAGATACCCTGGGCGGCATTGAGACCTGGTATTACATGGAAGTGCTGCGGGGCGGGCCCATCCAGAGCCCGGACGAAGCACGCGCGGCCCTTTGTGCCGTGACCAAAGAGGATGTCCGGGGCATCCTGCGGGCGCTGACCCTTTCGGTCAGCTACTGCCTGACACGAGAGGAGGGGAGCACCCATGCCTGAAAAACAGAGCGTTCTGGAGCAGACCGCTGCCGACCAGTGGAAAGTGCTGCCCTCGGGCCTGACGGTCATCGTGCGGCCCATGCCGGGCTACTCCGGTACCCATGTCATTTATGCCACCCGCTTTGGCTCCATTGACCGGGACTTCCGGCTGGACGACAAAGAGGTACACCTCCCGGCGGGCGTGGCCCATTTCCTGGAGCACAAGATGTTTGAGGACCAGGACGGGGACGCCTTTGCCAAGTTTGCCAAGACCGGTGCCAACGCCAACGCTTTCACGGCCTTTGACCGCACCTGCTATCTCTTTACGGCGACGGAACAGCTGGACGAGAGCCTGGACGTGCTGCTGGAAATGGTGGGCAAGCCCTACTTCACCCAGCAGACCATTGATAAGGAACAGGGCATCATCGGGCAGGAGATCAAGATGTACGACGACAGCGCGGACTGGCGGCTCATCACCGGCCTGTGCGAGTGCCTGTACCACAGTCACCCCATCCGCAGCGACATTGCGGGTACCTGTGAGAGCATTGCCACCATCACGCCCGAGATGCTGTACGACTGCTGCAAGGCGTTCTACGCCCCCAACAACATGGTGCTGGCGGCAGCCGGAAACACCACCATGGAGCAGATCCTGGCCGCCTGTGAGCGGAACGGCCTGATGGAGCCCCGCCCTGCAGAGCGGGTTCAGCGCCTGTGGCGGGACGAGCCCATGACGCTGGCGGCCAAAGAAAAGACCATCCGGATGCCGGTGGCCAAGCCCTGCTTTGGCCTGGGCTTCAAGGAGGAGCCGCTGCCCTCCGGCGACCTGCGGAGCGAGATGCTGTATGATCTGATCCTCTGCTGCATCTGCGGCGGGATGTCCAAACTCTACCGCCGCCTTTACGACGAGGGGCTGACCAACCCCGGCTTTGGCGGCGAGGTGCTCCGGGTGGATGGCTGCTGCTGCATCCTCTTCACGGGCGAAAGTGACGCGCCGGATACCGTCCGGCAGCTGCTGCTGGACGAGATCGCCCGGGTGCGGGCTGAGGGCGTGGACCGTGAAATTTTCACCCTCTGCAAGAATGAAAAATACGGCCAGCTCATTGAGAATCTGGAAAACGTGGAGGACTCGGCCAGCCAGATGGCGGATTTTGCATTGGCAGGCCAGACCGTGGCCCAGCAGATCACCACGCTGGCGGGCCTGAAGGCGGAAGATGCCGACGCGGCTCTCCAGCAGATCCTCTGCGAAGAGCGGATGGCAACCATGTACATCCAGCCGGACGGCACCGCTGTCCTGCCGGAGGACGATGGGGAGGAGGAAGAAGCATGACAAGTTTAACGAATCTGGTACAATTCCCCGGGCTGGGGCTGGAATTCACGATCAACCGGGTGGCGTTCTCCATCGGAGAAATCCACATTTACTGGTACGGTGTCTGCATCGCGGTGGGCCTGTGTCTGGCGCTGGTGTTTGCGTTCCGGCACTGTCAGGAATTCGGCGTGGACCCGGACGCCATGGTGGATGTGATCCTCATCGGTGTGGTGCTGGGCATTGCCAGCGCCCGGGCTTATTACGTTGCCATGGCTCCCTTTGAGTATGAAAGCATCTGGGAGATGCTTGCCATCCGGGACGGCGGCCTTGCCATCTACGGCGGCATCATCGGCAGCTTTTTGTTCGGCGGACTGGCCTGCAAATGGCGGGGCGTGCCCGTGCTGCCCATGTTTGACCTGACGGCCATGGGCTTCCTCATCGGGCAGGGCTGCGGCCGCTGGGGCAACTTCTTCAATCAGGAGGCTTTTGGCTGCAATACCACCCTGCCCTGGGGCATGTACAGCGAGGCCACCCGCAACTACCTCATGGGCAGCACGGTCACGGCCCAGAAAGGCGTTGTCATTGACCCGAACCTGCCCGTCCACCCCACGTTCCTCTATGAGAGCATCTGGTGCTTTGTGGGCTTTGCGCTGCTGTACTTCTACCTGAAAAAGCGGAAGTTCAACGGTGATATCACCCTGCGGTACCTCATCTGGTACGGTGCGGGCCGTTTCTGGATCGAGGCTCTCCGCACGGACAGCCTGATGCTGGTGCCCTCCATCGGCCTGCGGGTGTCCCAGCTCGTTGCCGGGCTGGCCGTAATCGTTGGTCTCGCACTGGAAATTTACCTGACCCGTAAGGATAAGGACAAACCGCTCATGGTGCCGCTGGCCCTGAACGCGGACAACCGCGCCAAGAAAAAGAAGCTGGACGGGCCGATCGCGTTCTTTGGCCCGGAAAGCAGCCTGCCCGCTTCCGCCTCCCGTGCGGAATTTTTGGAAAAGACCGCCGCGTGGAACAAAGAGGTGGGGGAGATCCTGGACGAGAACCTGGCCCGGCAGCAAAAGAACGGGTAAACAAAAAATATTTGCCCCAAAGCGCAAAAAAGCCCTTGCAATCCCGGCATTTTTTTGCTATACTATTCTAGCCGCTTGGTGTGGGCGCTTCAAATGGCCCCTGTGAGGGCCTGCCTTTACGACCAGCGAGTACAACGAAAAGGAATGAAACAAATGTACGCAATCATTGTTACCGGCGGTAAGCAGTACCGCGTGGAGCAGGGCGACATCGTCTACATTGAAAAGCTGGACGTTGAGGCCGACTCCGAAGTGAAGTTTGATCAGGTTCTCGCTATCGGCGAGGAGGGTTCTGTCAAGGTTGGCGCTCCCGTTGTTGAGGGCGCTTCCGTCTCTGCCAAGGTCATCAAGAATGGCAAGGGCAAGAAGCTGAACATCATCACCTATCGCGCAAAGAAGCACAGTGCTCGCCGCATGGGCCATCGTCAGCCTTTCACCAAGGTTGAGATCACTGCGATCAACGGCTAAGGAGGTAAATTACAATGGCACATAAAAAGGGCGTAGGCAGCACCAAGAACGGCCGCGATTCCGCAGCACAGCGTCTGGGCGCTAAGCGTGCAGATGGTCAGTTCGTTCTGGCCGGCAACATCCTGGTTCGTCAGCGTGGCACCCACATTATGCCGGGTGAGAACGTTGGCAAGGGCAGCGATGATACCCTGTTTGCTCTGGTTGACGGCACCGTCCGTTTCGAGCGCGTGGGCAAGAGCGGCAAGAAGTGCAGCGTGAAGCAGTAACTTCTTTCTAAAATCTGCAACCCATAGAGCGGACCTTTAGGGCCCGGCTCTTTTTGATGAAGACGCCTTTTCTGATTGGAAAATAAAAACCTCTCAGGCCGCGCTCTGGCGCGTCCAGCTCCCCTGATATGGGAGCTAAATCGAGGAGGAAAAGGCCTTTTTTGAGAACAGGAGGGGCTGTATGGCAGCACAAACCAACTTTATCGACATCGCCACCATCTGGCTCCATGCGGGCAAGGGCGGCGACGGCGCGGTCAGCTTCCATCGTGAAAAATTCGTGGCCGCGGGCGGCCCGGACGGCGGCGATGGCGGCCGCGGCGGTGATATCATCTTCGTCGTGGACGACCACCTCACCACCCTGATGGATTTCCGCTACAAGCGCAAATATACCGCCGATGAGGGCGGCAAGGGCGGGGCAAGCCTCTGCCACGGCAAAAATGCCGAGAACCTCATCATCAAGGTGCCTCTGGGCACTGTCATCAAGGACGCGGAGAGCGGCCTTGTGATCGCGGATCTGTCCGACCACACCCCGGTGACCATCGCCAGGGGCGGCCGCGGCGGCTATGGCAACGCGCATTTTGCAACGCCTACCCGCCAGATCCCCAAGTTTGCAAAGCCCGGTATGCCCGGCGAGGACATTCAGGTCACGCTGGAGCTGAAGCTGATCGCGGATGTGGGCCTCATTGGTTTCCCCAACGTGGGCAAATCCACCCTCATCTCCACCATCAGCGCAGCCAAGCCCAAGATCGCGAACTATCACTTCACCACTCTGGTGCCCACGCTGGGCGTCGTCTCGGTGGGGGAGGGAGCCAGCTTTGTCTGCGCCGACATCCCCGGCCTGATCGAGGGTGCCAGTGAGGGCATCGGCCTGGGCCACGATTTCCTCCGCCATGTGGAGCGCTGCCGCCTGCTGCTGCATGTGGTGGATGTCTCCGGCAGCGAGTGCCGTGACCCCATCGAGGACTTTGAGAAGATCAACGAGGAGCTGGCAAAGTTCAGCCCCGCGCTGGCCGAGCGCCCGCAGATCGTGGTGGGCAACAAGTGCGACCTGGCCACCGAGGAGCAGATCGAGGACTTCCGCAAGTATGTGGAGGCCAAGGGCCTGACCTTTGTGCCCATCTCTGCCGCCACCATGCAGGGCGTGCGGGAGCTGCCGGGCCTGGTGTACAACCGCCTGAAAGACATCCCGGCCATCCCTGTCTTTGCGCCCGAGTACAAGAAACCCGAGCCCAAGGCCGGCGGCCGCGAGTTCTCCATCATGCGGATGGAGGCTCATGTGTGGAGCGTCAACGCGCCCTGGCTGGAGTATATCCTGGCCGGCAGCAATGTGGATGACTACGAGAGCCTGCAGTATTTCCAGCGCCAGCTGGACGAGAGCGGCATTCTGGCTGCTCTGGTGGAAAAGGGCGTGCAGGAGAACGACACCATCCTCATCGGCGATTATCAGTTCGATTATATTTTCTAAGAGGTTTTTATGCAGGAACCGGAAAAGATCGACCCCCGCGAGCTCAGCCCGCTGGCACTGGCCTTTGTGGGCGACAGCGTGCTGGAGCTGCTGGTGCGTCAGCGGCTGGTGGAGCACCACCGGCTCTCGGCGGGCAGGCTGAACGCGGAAAAGGTCAAGTATGTCTCGGCCCGGGCGCAGTTCCGGGAGGAGCAGCTGCTGGAACCGCTCTTCACCGAGGACGAGCTGGCGGTCTTCAAGCGGGGCCGCAACGCCAGCAAGGCCAGCGTGGCCAAGCACGCCTCCCCGGAGGAGTACCGTGCTTCCACCGGCTTTGAGTGCTTGCTGGGCTGGCTCTACCTCAACGGCCAGCTGGCCCGGGTGCACGAGCTGTTTGAAACGCTCTGGCAGTCGTTTGACCCCAACGAGAAATAAGAAACGCGAAAGCCCGCTGCTTTCCGCACTGGAAAACAGTGCAGGGGAAAGCAGCGGGCTTTTTGCCGCGGAATGCTCAGGAACGCTTAGCGGCTGTTGCGGGCAGAGCTGCGGGTGCTGTTCTTGGCACCCTCGTCGTCGGCACCCTTGGTGTACTGGTTGGGGTGCTTGTGCTCGTTGGCGGCGCTGTTGGTGGTCCGGTTGGTCGTGCGGTTATTGGCCTGGTCGTTGGTCTGGTTGGTCGATTTGTTCTGGTTCTGATTCTTGCAGTTATTGCTGCGGTTTTCCATGGTTGGTTGCTCCTTTCCGATTCAAAAAAGAGGAAGCGGACTGGCCGCTGGCTCTGCCTCTAGTGTGGCCGGGCGGGGCGGCTTTATGCACCCGGCTTTGAAAAAACAAAAACACCAAAAGGAGGTCTGTGGGATGCCCACCGAATATTTTGAAGCCCGGGAGCGGGCCCTGCTGGGGCAGCGGTATGAGACGCTCTATGCCGCCCCCAGTGACAGCGCGGCCCGGGGTGTGACCGTCTCGGCCCTGCGCACCACGCCGGGGACATTTGCAGCCAAGGCGGACATGGCGCTGGAACCCTCGCCGTTCTGCAAGGCGGCGTTCGTGGTGCGGGAAGAAACATTCAAGCCCGGGCGGCACCCCTACCACCATGCGGGCGTGTTTTACTCGCAGGAGCCCTCGGCGGCGTCGGCGGCCCCGCCTGCTGGGCGTGAAGCCCGGGATGCGGGTGCTGGACCTGTGCGCGGCTCCCGGCGGCAAGAGCAGCCAGCTGGCGGCGGCGCTGCAGGGGCAGGGGCTGCTTGTCAGCAATGAGTATGTGGCTGCCCGGGCCGACATCCTCAAGAGCAATTTGGAGCGGATGGGCGTGCCCAATGCGGTCATCCTGAACGAGGCCCCGGCCCGCATTGCGGAGGCTCTGCCGGAGTTTTTTGACCGGGTGCTGGTGGACGCCCCCTGTTCCGGCGAGGGAATGTTCCGCAAGGAGGCCGTGGCGGTCACCCAGCACAGCGAGGCGCTGGTGAAACAGTGCGCCGAGTTGGGCGCGCAGATTTTGGACTGCGCGGCGGCGGTGCTGGCCCCCGGCGGGCAGCTGGTCTATTCCACCTGTACGTTCGCCCCGGAAGAGGATGAGGGCCAGGTGGCGGCCTTTTTGCAGCGCCACCCGGAATTCACGCTGGCGAACGCCTGGGCAATGTGGACTACACCTTTGGCAGCGAGGGCGAGGCCAACCGCACCGGCGGCCTGCCGCTGGATGTGACCAAAGTGCGCCGTGTCTGGCCCTGCCAGGGCGGTGAGGGGCATTTCATGGCCCGGTTGGTCAAGGAGGGCACGCCCCGCGCTCTGCCGGTTCCCGGCGAGTACAGCCCCGAAGAACAGCTCTGGCTGGAGGCGGCCGCCCAGGCGGGCAAAAAGGTCGGCAAAGGCAAAGGAAAGCCCACAAAGGGTTTTGACAAGGCCGATGCCCGCAGTGCCCGGAGGGAAGCTTCCCGCGGCTGCCACGAGGCCGTGCAGGGCCGGAATACCCGCACTCGGGACGCCGGGGCAGGAGAAGCCACCCCGGCCCAGAGTCTGGCAGCCTGGCAGGAGTTTGCGGCCCGGTACTTCCCGGCGCTGGCCCAGCGCCCGGCGGTGGTGCATGGCGGCGGGGTGCTGCTGCCTGTGCCGTTCCCCCAGACCACGCTCCATGTGCTGCGGGCAGGCGTGTTTGTGGGCAATGTGCAGAAAGGCCGTTTTGTGCCGGAGCACCACCTCTTTACAGCGTTCGGCGCCCAGTGCACCAACCGGGAGGAGCTGACGCTGACCGACCCCCGCACCGTGGAATACCTCTCGGGCCGGGAGATCGAGGCCCGCACCGCCGCCGATGGCTGGTGCTGCGTGACCGTGGATGGCTGGCCCCTGGGCGGCGGCAAAGTGTCCGGCGGGCGGGTGAAAAACCACTACCCCAAGCGCTGCGCCTGTTGTAACGCTCTTTTTTGACAAAAACAGGCCGGATAAGACTTGAACGCGTGCACTGATTGTGATAGAATTAAACAGTTAGATTTTGTGTGCTGCCACATGCGGGCGACCACAGCCCGTCTGCCCGCAGGCGGAGATCACTGAGAATATTTAGGAGGCTCTTTCCCATGTCTGGACATAGCAAATGGAACAATATTAAGCGCAAAAAGGAAAAGACCGACGGCGCAAAAGCGAAAGTCTTTACCAAGATCGGCCGCGAGATCAGCGTGGCTGTCCGTACCGGCGGCCCCAACCCCGCTTCCAACAGCAAGCTGGCTGACCTGATCTCCAAGGCAAAGCGCATGAGCGTGCCCAACGATAACATCCAGCGCATCATCAAGAAAGCCGAGGGCGGCGATAAGACCGAGTACGAGGCAATCACCTACGAGGGTTACGGCCCCGGCGGTGTGGCGGTCATGGTCGAGACCCTGACCGACAACCGCAACCGTACCGCTGCGGACCTGCGCCACTACTTTGATAAGAACGGCGGCAACCTGGGTGCTATGGGCTGCGTGAGCTTCCTGTTCAGCCAGAAAGGCGTCATCGACATCTCCCTCGAGGACAAGGATGCCGACGAGGCCATGATGGATGCTCTGGATGCCGGTGCTGAGGATTTCGATGCAGGCGAAGAGGCCGCAGAGATCACCACTGATCCCGAGAACTACTCCGCTGTCGTCAAGGCAATGGAGGAGAAAGGCTACGAGATCCTGAGCGATGATCTGGCCATGGTCCCCATGACCACCACCCGCCTGACCGACCCCGATCAGCTCAAGCTGATGGGCAAGCTGCTGGACGCCCTCGAGGACAACGACGATGTCCAGAACGTCTGGCACAGCCTGGAGAACGAAGAGGACCTGCCGGAATAAGTGCGGCTTGTTTTCCCCTGAACCAAACAACAAAGCCCTGCGGCTCAACAACCGAGCCGCAGGGCTTTTCTCATGTCAGCGAATCTTGTTTTTGAGCGAAAGATTCCCACAGCCATTTTCCCAGCCAGCCGCAGGCGAGCCCCACCAGCACGCCGCCGAGGATATCGGTGGGGAAGTGGACGCAGAGGTAGAGGCGGGAAAAGGCGATGAAGACGCCCAGCACAAGGGTGGCACCGGCCAGCCGTTTCTTCCCGGCCAGCCAGAGGGCAGCCACGGCGGTAAAGGAGGCCGCCGTGTGCCCGGAGGGGAATGAGTAATCACTGGGGTGGGGGATGAGGAGGACTGCCTCGGGCAACAGGTCACAGGGGCGGACACGGTGCACCAGCGGCTTGAGGATGAAGTTGCAGAGTACAAGGTCGCACACAAGGGCCAGCGCCAGAATGCACCCGGCCCGGCGGGTGCGGCGGAAGAGCAGAAGGATCGCCGCCAGCGCGATCCAGACAAACCCGGCATTGCCCAGCCGGGTAAAGAAGAGCATGACGGCATCCCGGGCAGGAGTGTGCAGGCCTTGCAGGGCAGTGAGAAATTGCAGTTCAGCGTTCATAAAGGCTCCTTCTTCATGAGCTCTCTGTTTCTGGGGTGGACCGTCAGCTCCATCCCCTTTGAGGCATTGACAGAGCGGCAGGCACCCCCACCTTTTGAGAGTGCCTGCCGCTGCTTGTTTTTAAGACTTTAAGCGTTGTTTTTCTGGTGCTTATTGCGCATCTCGTCGGTATACTGCTGGAAAGCCGTCAGAGTCTCGTCCTGATAGCCGTACCGGGCGCTCAGCTTGTTGTAGATCGTTTCCGCGGCCCGGTATCCGGTGCGGATGACGTTGAACAGCAGCATGGGCACAAAGGAGATGGAGAATGTCAGCAATCCGCTGCCCATGGAAAAATCACCAAAGTGGAGGTTGTCGGTAAAGGTGCTCCATGCGCTGCGCAGATCGCCTCCGCCGATGGTCTCGCACTGCTCCTCCTCAGAAAGACGCGCGTACGAAGCGGGAAAACAAAGGTGTTTCATCACAAAGAACTCCTTTCAACTCAAATTACACAGGACACGCTCAGGCCACGGCCAGCGTGTTGTTCGGGATGGCAGCAGCGGCAGCCTCTTTGGCAGCCTTGTCAGCTTTGGTCTGCTCATAGATGGCCTTGATATCCTGATAAATCGCAACGGCCGTGTTGATGATCTGCATGGTCTGTGCATAAACATAGAAAGCGGCAAAACTGCCGACCACAACCGTACCTGCCTTGCCAGCAGGAGTTTGACGGCCCCAGTAATGTTTGACCGAGCCTGTAATGGATAGGCCATCATCATGCATCTCTTTCATACCATTCCAAGCAGCATTAAAGGCACCCTGGCCCAGGGTCTTGATGGTATTCACAGCAAAGTTGATCGCAAAATTCAGCACAGCAACTGTAGCATCACTGGCTGTGATGGCACCGCCCTCAATATAGGTCATTTCCTCTTCGGAGAGAACCGTGTAGGATGCGGGCATCAACATCTGGTTCTGATATGTAAGTTCCATCATGGGAAAACTCCTTTCGCTCGTACGTCCGCACAGGGGCGGAGAATCACTTATCAGGATTATAGCATAACTGCGGAAAAACAACAAGAGAGCGCTGAAAGATAAATTTAGACGAATTTCAAGGACTTTGAACGGAAAAATTGGAAAAAGAAACGAAAAAACGAAAAATAGTGGAAAATGCTCTGCGAGAGGATGGTGAAAAAATGTTGTGTAAAATTTGCGCTGGATGCATTTTATAGCAGTTTGCGCTTTTAACGCACAAGCAACATCCGCAAACTGCATATCGCAAATATGCCGTTTTGATAGGCACTATTTATGAAAAATTGCGATAGAACAGAAAAACCGCCACTCCCGGCTCTGAGAACAGAGCGGGCAACGCGGCGGTTTTATGGGGAGAAAATGAAGAAAATAGCGTTTTGGAAAGTTCCCGTCAGGCGGGAGCACGGTCGTAGAGCCGGGTCAGCTCTGCAATATGGCCGTCCAGGCCGTCAGGGAGAGGCTGGGCCAGCCGCCACTGCCAGTTGGCACCCTGGGTGCTGGGGGTGTTGATGCGGGCCTCCGCGCCCAGATGAAGCCAGTCTGCGAAAGGGATGATTGCCATATCCGAAGCACTGGCGAGGCAGGCGGAGATCATGGCCTCAGTGAGGGTGTCCGGCGTGCAGCGCAGGTAACGGCAGGCGTAGGCCACATCCTCGGGGGCGGCAGTCTGCTGCCAGCCCTCGGTGGTGACGTTATCGTGCGTGCCGGTGTAGACCACGCTGTTGGCAGGGTAGGTGTAGGGCAGGTAGTTGCCCGGCTCCCGGCGGTCAAAGGCAAATTGCATGATCTTCATGCCCGGGTAGCCGCTGGCGGCCAGCATGGCTTTGACCTCCGGGGTCAGGTAGCCCAGGTCCTCGGCAATGATGCCGCCCTCGCCCAGACACTCGTGCATGGCCTGGATGAACGCACGGTCAGGGCCCTTTTCCCAGTGGCCGCCCGCTGCCGTTTTGTTCCCGGCGGGGATGGAGTAGTAGCTCTCAAAGCCGCGGAAGTGGTCGATGCGGACCACGTTGTAAATGGAGGTGGCGTGCTGCATCCGGCGCTTCCACCAGGCAAAGTCCGTGGCCTGATGCCTGGGCCAGTCGTAGAGCGGGTTGCCCCAGAGCTGGCCGTCGGCGGCAAAGGCGTCTGGCGGGCAGCCGGCCACCTGGGTCAGGTGGACCTGCCCATCGGTCTGGAAGAGCTCCGGGTGGGTCCACAGGTCGCTGGAATCCGGGCTGACATAGATGGGAATGTCACCCACCAGCTGCACGCCTTTTGCATTGGCATAGGCCTTGAGGACGTTCCACTGGGTGTAGAAGAAGAACTGCACGGCCTTGTGATAATCCACCTGCTCCGCCAGCCGGGCCCGGGCGGCGGCCAGTGCTTCCGGCTGACGGGTGCGCAGAGCATCCGGCCAGTCGGCGAGGCCTGCCTGATGTTGCTCGGCCTTGATAGCCATGAACAGGGCATAATTCTCCAGCCAGAAGTCCTGCCTGGTGCAGAACGTGTGGTAGGCGTCCGTGGGGGAGGCCAGCAGCCGGTCGGCGGCCTTTTTCAGCACCAGCGGGCGCTCGCGGTAGAGGGCACCATAATCAATGGCACCCACAGGCTGGGGGGCGGGCAGCTCGGCCTGGGTCAGGAGACCCTGCTCGACCAGAAGCCGGTAATCAATGAAATAGGGGTTGCCTGCGAAAGCGGAAAAGCTCTGGTAAGGGCTGTCTCCGTAGCCGGTCGGGCCAATGGGCAGGATCTGCCAATAGGTCTGCTTCGCTCCGGCCAGAAAATCCACAAACGCGAACGCTTCTTTGCCCAGTGTGCCAATGCCAAAGGGGCCTGGCAGGCTGAACACGGGCATCAGGATGCCGCATGCACGCATTTTGGAACCCTCCTTGTCGTGTTGAGATTAACCCTTGACAGCGCCTGCCACGACGCCCTCGATGATGTACTTCTGGCAGGTCATGTACAGGATGATGATGGGGATGATGGCAATGATGATGCAGGCCATCATGGGGGCCAGCTCCACGCGGCCATAACCGCCGCGGAAGTACTGGATGGCCATGGGGATGGTGCGGTATTTCTTGATGTCCAGCACCAGCGTGGGCAGGAGGTAGTCGTTCCAGACCCACATGGTCTCCAGAATGGCGGTGGAGATCATGGTCGGCTTGAGGATGGGGAAGACGATCTTGAAGAAGATCTGGAGGGGGTTACAGCCGTCGATCATGGCGGCCTCCTCGATCTCAATGGGGACGCTCTTCATGAAGCCGGTGAACATGAAGACGGCCAGGCCCGCGCCGAAGCCCAGATAGATGATGCAGATGTTCCACGGGGTGTTCAGCTTGAGGGTGTCCGCCGTTTTGGACAGGGTGAACATGACCATCTGGAATGGCACGACCATGGAGAAGACGATGAGCAGGTTCATGAACTTGCTGAGCTTGTTGTTGACACGGGTGAGGTACCAGCCGTCATGGAGCAGCACAGCAGGATGAGCGCCACGCTGGACACCGTGATGAGCAGGCTGTAGCCCAGGCTGGAGAGGAAGTTCATCTTGAAGACGCCGTAGACGTAGTTGGACAGGCCCGCAAACGTCTCTTTGGTGGGCAGCTGGAAGACGGTGGAGGTGGTGAACGTGCCCTCCACCTTGAGACTGTTAATTAAGATCAGAACGATGGGGTAGACCCAGAGCAGGCAGAGCAGGATCATGACCACTACAAGGACGGTATCCCAGGCTTTACGCTGTTTGGACATTACTGCTGCACCTCCTTAGAGCGGGTGAAATGAAGCTGGACCAGCGAGATGACGATGACGATGAGGAAGAAGACCACGGCCTTTGCCTGGCCGATGCCTTTCCACTGGGCGCCGGAGCGGCCATAGAACGTGTTGTAGATGTTCAGAGCCAGCATCTCGCTCATGTTGGCGGGCTCGCCGCCCGTCAGGGCAACGTTCTGGTCAAACAGCTTGAAGCTGTTGGTCAGGGTGAGGAACGTGCAGATGGTAACGCTGGGCATGACCATGGGGATCTTGATCTTGAACAGGATCTCCCGGTCGTTGGCACCGTCGATCTTGGCGGCTTCGATGAGGTCGCCGGGGACGCTCTGCAGGCCGGCCACATAAATGATCATCATGTAGCCGATCTGCTGCCAGCACATCAGGATGACCAGACCGATGAAGCCGTATCTGGCATCCAGGGCCAGCAGGGGCTTTTGCAGGTTGGCCAGCACGCCGTTGAGCAGGATCTGCCAGATGTAGCCCAGCAGGATGCCGCCGATCAGGTTGGGCATGAAGAAGACGGTGCGGAAGAGGTTGGTGCCCTTGATGCCCCGGGTGAGCACCAGCGCGATGGCAAAGGCGCAGACGTTGATGAGGACGGTGGACACCACGGTGAACGCCGCCGTGAAGCCGAACGCGTGGAGGAACGTGGAATCCTGGAACACGTTGATGTAGTTCTGGATGCCCACGAACGTGGTCTTGCTGACGGTGGTGAACCGCTGGAACGACAGATAAATGCCCCAGATAAAGGGCCAGATAAAGCCGATGATGAACGCGATCAGGGTAGGCAGCACGAACACCGGCCAATATTTGCTGATGGCCTTTTGCATGATATACCTCCAAAAAAGAGGGAGGCGGGCGAACCATTCGCCCGCCTCCCTTTGCAAGTCAGGTGTTAGAAACGATGGGGGAGCTTAGCCGTTGGCCAGCTTATACTCCTTGGCCCAGCCATCCACAAATGCGGTGGTGACATCGTCCCAGCTGCCCGTGCCTGCGGCATAAGCGGTCAGTGCACTGCCCACGCCGTTCTTCCACTCCTCGGAAGGCATGGTGGAGAAGCACCAGTCCACACTGGTCTTGCCAGCGGCCACATAATCGTTTGCAATGGCGATCAGGGGGTTGGTGGAGTCCTTGGCAGCCTTGAACGGGATGACAAAGCCCATATCGTCGGCCATGGAGGAAGTGCCCTTGTCAGAGGTGACACACCAGTACAGGAAGTCCAGAGTAGCCTGGATGTCTTCGTCCGAAGAGGTGTTGTTCACGCACCAGAAGTTCTCGGAACCGGTGCACAGGCCCTGATTCTCTTCGCCGTCCGCACCGATGTAGATAGGCAGCATACCCAGATTGTCGTCGCCAGAGAGGAGATATCGCTGTATGCCCAGGTGCCGTTCTGATAGAAGACAGCTTTCTTGTCCACGAACTCAGCCACGGCGTCGTTGCCAGTCTTGGAGGCCAGCAGCTTGGGGTCACAGGTGGAATCGGTGATGTACAGATCCCAAATCTGCTTGTAGTTGTCCAGATAGGTGCCCTTGATGGCGTCGGTGGAACCAATGCCGTCTGCCTTGTACTCATAGTAGATGGGCAGGTTTGCCAGATGGGTCTTGAAGCGCCAGTCGGAAGAGCTATCCATGCCGGCGGAGGTGAAAGCACCCTCAACGCCCAGCTCGTCCTTGCGGGCCTGGATATCGTCGGCTACTTTCTTCAGGTCATCAAAGCCCTTGATGTCGTCCTGGGTGTAACCGGCGGCGCTCAGCAGCTCTTTGTTGTAGATGATGCCGTAAGTCTCGATGACGTATGCGATACTGGTAACGGCGTCGCCGTCTTTCAGGGCAAAGGAGTCACTGGTCAGCTCGCCGTAGAGTTTGCTGTCGGACAGGTCCAGGCAGTAATCTTTCCAGTTGGCCAGACCCACAGGGCCGTTGACCTGGAACAGGGTGGGAGCTTCGCTCTTCTCCATCTCGCTCATCAGGGTGGTCTCGTACTGGCCGGAAGCGGCGGTCACGACGGTGACAGGCACGCCGGTCTCCTCGGTGTAAGCCTTGGCCAGATCCTGCCAAGCCTGATCCTGCTCGGGCTTGAAGTTCAGGTAGTAGACCTTACCGGAAGCGCCGGAAGCAGCAGCGGTGCTGGAAGCAGCGGTAGAAGTGGCCGTGGAAGCAGCGGTGGAGCTGCTGGAAGAGCCGCCGCAGGCAGCCAGACCCAGAGCAGCAGCGGAAACACCGGCGGCTTTCAGGAAGTTACGACGAGAGATCATCTTTTTCATAATTGTTCTCCTTCTTCATTATTGAAAAATTATGAGGTGCTATTTTACTTGCCGCCCACAGGGAGCGGCAGGAAATCAAAAGAAATATTAGAGCGGGTGGCGGCAGGGGCAGACGCTTTCGCCCTGCTGCAGCTCGGGCTGCAGGGTGATGGTCTGGGCCGGGCCCCGTGCTCGATCTGATTGATCAGAAGCTCGATGCTCTGGAGCGCGATCTGCTCGCTGGGCTGGACAATGGTGGTCATGACCGGGACACAGTAGCGGGACATCGTGATCCCGTCAAAGCCGATGACGGAGACGTCCTGCGGCACCCGGAACCCGGCGCTGACCAGCGCCCGGATGGCACCAAACGCGATGACATCGCTCATGGCAAACAGGGCGGTAAACTCGGCCCGGCGTGCCAGCAGGCTGTTCATGGCGTGGTAGGCGGATTCAAAATCGTAGTTGGAGAGGCCGTAGAGCCGGTCATCAAAGGCGAGGCCCGCCTGCTCCATGGCATCCTGCGCGCCCAGGCGGCGCATCCGGCTGGGAAAACTGGTGGTGGGACCGCCCAACACCGCGATCTTGCTGTGCCCCTGTGCGATGAGGTGAGCCACGGCGGTATGGGCCGCCGCCCGGTCATCCACGCCCACCATGGAAAGGTTGGGGAAGTGGAGCTCGTCCGAGACGAGGGTGGCCAGCACCGAGGGGACAGAAATGTTGGAAAAGCCGTTCTGGAAATTGGCTACGCTGCCACCCAGAAAGATGATGCCCTTGGGCTTGATCTCCCGCAGGATCTTTTCGGCCGCGTCGATCTCGTTGGCGTTTTCGTCGATGTAGGAGATGATGCCGTTGTAGCCGTACAGGGTGGCCGCCCGCTGCAGCTGGACCAGGAAGTCCGAGAAGAAGAGGTTGCGGGTGCCTTGACCACAAAGACCACGCTCCGCGACTGCTGGATCTTGAGCTGGCGGGCGTTGGTATTGGGGACGAACCCGGCTTCCCGCATGACTTTTAAAACGTGCTCCTTGGTCTCGGGCCGCACGTCGGGGCGGTCATTGATGACGCGGGAGATGGTGCTCACCGAGCAGCCGCTGATGCGGGCGATATCTTTGATCGTCAGATTCGGCATGGGGAGAAGCACCTCGTTTTTTGGAAAATCTTCGGGAACGGTGTCGGGAACGTTTCCAGTGGCTATAGTATGGCACAATCCGCACAAAAAATCAATCGGTCGGAATCACTTTTGGCAATTTTGTCTAACAGATCAACCCGTCTTTGTGCAGGTTGATCTGCCGGGAAAGCGAAACTGAAGAATGTTCCCGGTAATTTCCGGGAACCATCAGAAAACCCCGGGAGAACCGTACCATTTTGTTACTTTTCACGGATGAAATTGGAAAAATTAGACAGAAAAAATCCCGACACCGTGACCGATTTCTTGTCGGTACCGATGCCGGGAAAATCAAGGCTGTTTCCAGAAAGCGTCCAATGCTTCCGAGAGGGCCTGAGTGTTTTGCAGATATTGCAGGTGCCCCCAGTGACGGGGGAACAGCCGGGTATACTCGCTGCGGGCAAAGCGGTCATCCAACAAAAGAACCACGCCTTTATCTTCGCTGGTGCGGATGACCCGCCCTGCCGCCTGTAAGACCTTGTTCATGCCCGGGCAGCGGTAGGCGTAGTCAAAGCCGGTGCCGCCGGGGGCCGCGTCGTAATAGCGGCGGAGCATCTCCTGCCGGGGGTTCACCTGGGGCAGGCCCACACCCACGATGGCGCACCCGATGAGGCGGTCCCCCGCTAAATCGACCCCCTCCCCGAAGATGCCGCCCAGCACCCCGAAACCTAGCAGAGTCTTTTCCGGGTGGGGCGCAAACCGGGCCAGAAATGCCGCCCGCCCGGCGTCGTCCAGTCCGCTCTCCTGCGCCAGCGTGGGGATGTCCGGGTAGCGGGCCGTGAAATCCTCGTACACCTGCCGCAGGTAGGCGTAACTGGGGAAAAACGCCAGATAGTTGCCCACTTTGCCTTTTGCCATGGCCGCCAGCGCGTCGGAGAGGGGGCGGATGCTGGCCTCCCGGTCCCGATACCGGGTGGAGATGGAGGGCAGGCAGTAGAGCCCCAGGTGCTGGGGCGGGAACGGGCTTTCCAGCGCCACGGCCCGGGCGTCCGGGCAGCCCAACACATTCCGGTAGTAGCCCGGCGGGGTCAGTGTTGCGCTGAACAGGGCGGCGGCCCGCCCGCCGCTGAGGCTGGCGTCCACAAAGGGGCCGGGTCCAGGCAGAGGATGTGGAGATCCAGCGCGCTGCCATAGGCCGTCAGCTGGGCGGTAAAGTGCTCGTCGTACCGCTCTGCCGCCCGCAGGATGTCCTGTACCTTAAAATAAAGGTCGAGCAAGGTTGTGTGGGCCTCGGCGTCCGGGTGCTGCTCCAGCCAGTCCTGCAGGGGAACTGTCAGGGCCTGCAGGGGCTTTAACAGCCCGGCGGGCAGCTCCCGAAAAAGACCGTGCCGTCCTCCGCAAAAAGCGGCTCCGGCAGCGCGAATGCGGTTTCCGCCTCCGGGGCGTCCAGCAGGCTGGTCTGTTTGGCCTCGGCGGGGGCAGCTTCCGCGGGCAGGGTGCCGTGCCGGGGGGCCAGCTCCGCCACAGCCCGCCGCGCTTCCAGAAAGGCCTTGTCAGCCTTGCGCAGGGCCGTTTTGAGGGCGCTTTTGCCCGGGCCCAGAGAGCGCTTGGCCTCGGTGAGGCTGGCCTTGGAAAAGCTGGCGGAGTACATGGCCCGGGCCCGGTCGGGCAGGTTGTGGGCCTCGTCGATGAGGAAGAGCCAGTCACCGGAGGCATCGAAGAAGCGGCGGAGCCTTACCACCGGGTCAAACAGATAGTTGTAATCCCCGATGACCACATCGCACCACTCGCTCAGGTCCAGCCCCAGCTCAAAAGGGCAGACCGAGAATTTCCGGCCCGTCTCGGCCAGCACGGTCCGGTCAAAACAGCCGCTGCCGCCGTCCAGAAGGCAGAGAGGGCCGTTTTGAGGCGGTCGTAGTAGCCGTTGGCGTAGGGGCAGAGCTCCGGCAGGCAGGCGGGGCGGCCCTCGGCGTCCCTGCACAGACAGGCTTTCTCCTTGGCCGTCAGGGTCACGCTGCGCAGGGCCAGCTCCGGGGCTGAGGCCCGCAGCCGGGCAAGGGCGTCCTCGGCAGCGGCCTGGGTGGTGTTGCGGGCCGTGAGGTAAAAGAGCTTTTCGCCGTGGCCCTCGCCCATGGCTTTCAGGGCCGGGAAGAGGGCGCTCATAGTCTTGCCAATGCCGGTGGGAGCCTGGCAGAAGAGCCGGGCCCCGCCTTTGCCGCCCGCCTTGCAGGCCCGGTAGATTTCCCCAGCAAGAGCCCGCTGCCCGGGCCGGTACGTTTCAAAGGGGAAGCGCAGGGCGTTCAGACTGGCAGCCCGGCGGGTGTCCCAGTCCAGCTGGCGCCGGGCCCAGGGGGCAACCTGCCGCAGCAGACCCTCGAAGAACGCGTCCAGTTCTTCCTGCGTGAAATGTCGGGGAAACCGGACGATCTCGTCGGTGTCGATCTGGTAATAGGTCAGCCGGACATCCAGCCGGGGCAGGCCCTGCTGTTTGGCATAGATGGCCCCGTAGACCATCCCCTGTGCCCAGTGGCAGGGGTTGCCGTCCTCCTGAATTTCGTCCGTGGGGATGGCGGTGGTTTTGATCTCGTCGATGACGGTCACGCCGTCCTCGCTCTGGAAAATGCCGTCGGCCCGGCCCTCGATGGTGAACGGGATGCCGTCCACCTCCCGGGTTTCGGAGAGGAAGACTTCCGCCTGATAGCCCTCCCCGGCGGCCTTTTGAAGCTTGCGGTGGATGCGGGCCCCCTCGTTGGCCCGGTCGAACCCCGCAAAGCGGCTGTCGATGCTGCCCGTCCGTAATAAAAACTCTACCAGCTCCCGCACTGAGAGCTTTACTTCAGCCATCCTGTTTTCCTCTTACAACAACATAACATCTGCTGCAAAGCAGCAAATCAGCGAAGCTGGAAAATTTGGACAGAGATCTTCACGCGAATGCGTGAATCTCCCAAATTTTTCAGTGTAGCAAACATAAATGGGGTTATTAGGGGCGAGCAGCCCCTGATTCGTGCCCCGCGCCTCGAAACTAGCGGCCCTTTTCTGGTTCTCTTTTGGGGACAAAAGAGAA